>JADDPM010000217.1 GCA_016781885.1 Rubrobacter sp. | reverse complement strand
GCCCCGCTTCGCTACGCTGCCGGTCGTGGGCGGCGAGGAGCTTCCGCCTCTGGAGAGGATGCAGGTGCGCGTCTCGGAGGAGCCGGTCGAGCTCTCCTTCGAGCCGCTGGCAGCCGCGCCGGCCGGGGACGGGCGCTGGTGCGTAGCCGTCTCGGAGGACGAGGTGAGGCTCACGATCAGTACCCCCGAGGGTACTTTGCGGGTTCACGACGCCAAGAGCCTCGGAACACGGGGGGCGGACTTCGATACTTTTCTGGCGGGGTATCTCGTGAAGCCGGGGTTGGGCAGCTACGACCTGGATGCGCTTGCCTTCGAGCGAGGTTTGGCGGAGGTCGAGGTGTCGCACGAGGATGTGGCGGTGCGGGAGGCGGCGCGGCGGGCGGCGCTGATACGCGCGCTCTCGCCGAGGCTCAACAGGGAGCTTGAGGAGATGGCGCTCGCGCGGCTTTACTACGACGTGGAGCTGCCGCTCGCGGACGTGCTCGGGGAGATGGAGAGGATCGGGATGCCTGTAGACGTCTCGACTCTGGAGGAGGTCGGCGCGGAGATAGAGACCCGGATCTCTGAGCTCGAAGGGCGCATATACGAGGAGGTCGGGCACCCGTTCAACATTGGCTCCCCGAAGCAGCTCGGCGAGGTCCTCTTCGAGGAGATGAGCATCCCGCCGGTCCGCAAGACCAAGACCGGCTACTCGACCGACGCGAAGGTCCTACAGCAGCTCGCCATCGAACACCCGATCGCCGACAGGATCACTGCCTACCGCGAGCTTGCGAAGCTGAAGGGCACGTACATAGACGGCCTAGTTAAGCTGGTGGGAGAGGACGGCCGCATCCACGGCACGCTCAACCAGACCACGACCGCGACGGGGCGTCTCTCGAGCGACTCGCCTAACTTGCAGAACATCCCGGTCCGTACCGAGCTTGGCGCCCGCATTCGGGATGCGTTCACCGCCTCGCCGGGCCGCCAATTGGTCGTCGCGGACTACTCGCAGATAGAGCTCAGGATACTCGCGCACATGACCGGGGAGCCGGCGCTGGTCGAGGCGTTCACCGGCGGGGAGGACGTCCACACCCGCACCGCCGCCGAGGTCTTCGACGTGAGGCCCGAGAGCGTTACGCCGGAGCTCCGCAGACGGGCGAAGATGGTGAACTTCGGAATCATGTACGGCATCTCGGGCTTCGGGCTGGCGACGCGGCTCGGGAACGTGCATCCGGCGGAGGCCGAGCGGTACATCAAGCGGTACCTGGAGCGCTACCCGAGGGTGACGGAGTTTATGCAGAGCACCTACGCAGAGGCCGAGGAGAGGGCCGAAAGGGAGGGCGGCGAGCCCTACGTGACCACCCTCTTCGGACGTAGAAGGTACGTAAAGGAGCTAAGAGACCCGAACAAGAACGTCCGGAAGTTGGGGGAGCGGATAGCGTTCAACGCCCGGGTGCAGGGGACGGCTGCCGACATCATAAAGGTGGCGATGGTGGACCTGGCTCCCAGGCTCCGCGCCCTGAACACGGACATGCTGATGCAGGTCCACGACGAGCTCGTCTTCGACGCGGACGAGAGCCGGGTCGAGGAGGTAGCGGCGCTCGCGGCGGAGAGGATGGTTGCGGCCTACGACCTGCATCCGCCGCTGGAGGTCGAGGTCAAGGCCGGAGAGAGATGGGGGCGGGTGAGGCCCGTCTTCCAGTAGTAAGTATACGTACGCGTGTATCTTGTATAATCACAACTTGGCAATCAAAAGATAAGGAAAGCAACTTCTACATGGCGAACACCACTGAGAACGCGTCCCGGACGCTTACCATGAAAGACTTCTTCAAGGAGGAGAACGGGGAGATCGTTCCCATAGACGATTCCGTCCTTATAAACTTCAAGGACGGGGACATCGTCGAGGGGGACGTCGTCCGCATAGACAAGGACGAGGTTCTCGTAGACATAGGCTACAAGTCCGAGGGGCTCATCCCATCGAACGAGCTCTCTATCCGCAAGGGCGTGGACCCGCACGAGATCGTGGATCTCGGCCAGCACATAGAGGCGCTTGTCTTGCAGAAGGAAGACGCCGACGGGCGGCTTATCCTCTCGGCCAAGCGGGCCGCCTTCGAGAAGGCTTGGCAGCGGATCGAGGAGGCCCATCAGGATCAGCGCACTGTCGAGGGCCCGGTCATCGAGGTGGTGAAGGGCGGTCTGATCATCGACATCGGCCTGCGCGGCTTCCTGCCGGCGAGCCTCGTCGACATCCGGCGTGTGAGGAACCTCGACTCGTTCATGAGACAGCGTCTTGAGTGTAAGGTCATCGAGCTAAACCGCAGCCGCAACAACGTGGTCTTGAGCCGCCGGGCGGTGTTGGAGGAGGAGCGCAAGGAAGAGCGCAACCGAATCCTCACGACGCTCCAGGAGGGCGACATCGTCCAGGGCACGGTCTCAAACCTCGTAGACTTCGGGGCGTTCGTGGACCTCGAAGGTATCGACGGGCTCATTCACATCTCCGAGCTCAGCTGGAACCACGTCGACCATCCGAGCGAGGTTGTCGAGGTCGGCGAGGACGTCGAGGTCAAGGTATTGGAGGTGGACCGGGACCGTGAGAGGATCTCGCTCGGCCTCAAGCAGACGCGCAAGGACCCGTGGCAGGAGATCGTCGAGCAGGTCAACGTCGGCGAGCAGAT
>JADDPM010000017.1 GCA_016781885.1 Rubrobacter sp. | reverse complement strand
GGGTACTCCATCGCAAACTCTCCTCGCTAACCGGAGATCACCGAACGGATACCCTCCGCGAAAGCGGCGGCGTAGTCGGACTGATCGCCTATAGCCGAATCGCAAACCCAGAGGTAATTGGAGCCTTCCGCGACGTGCTGCTCTATAGCTCCGTTGTACCTGGCGAAATCTCTCCACGCCTCGTTGACGGCAACGATGGTCCCCGATCTATCGATAACGGCTACGTGCGCGGGGAGCACCGTTAGAAACGAACGCAACTCCTCGGTGAGCGAGGATGGGTACTTGCTACCTCGTAAGAAATCGTCGAGCGCGTTGCGGCGGATGCGCCAGGATTTGCCGACCTTCATGCAAGACAGACGACCATCGCGGCACCACCTGTAGACCGTGACCTGCCCTACCCCCAGGTATTCGGCGACATCCTCGACGTCGAGCAGGGCATCATTCGTGACGGAACGGCCCGTCTTGTTACTCCGCCTTCGATGTTCTGTCATGCACTCTCCCTACGTGCTTTGTTGTGTTTCCTGTATGTTACCGAACATACCAGCAGATTCATGCCTGAGAAGAGCCCGGTGATTCTGGCTGGCAACAGTCTGGCGCAGGACGATAGAGCGTTCACTCCGGGCGCGGCGAGGCGTTGTTGCCCCGTGTTCCGCGGTGGTCCGGGCTCGCGCGAGCAGGGTTGGCGTCCAGTTTCCTGCTCTATAATGGTCTGTTCATGGACTCTACCAAACACCCTATCGAAGGAATCGGTCTCGCGGCCTCGGCGGGTACCCACTACGCTGCGGAGGCTGCCGCCGAGGTCTACGCAGCCGGCGGAAACGCCGCCGACGCCGCCGTTGCAGCAGCAGCCGCGGTCAGCGTCACCGAGCCTTTGATGAGCAGCATCGGAGGCGGCGGCTTCGCTCTTGTCAAGGTGCCGGACGGCTCGGATGGGACCTGCGGTGGGGCGGAGCTCATCGACTACTATGACTGTATGCCGGGGAAGGGCCTTCCGTCCTCCGCCTTCGGGGCGGGGGGAAGTCCGACGACCATGATTCTGAAGTATGGCGCGGGCGTGAGGAGCATCGTGGGAGCTGCTTCATGCGCGGTCCCGGGCTCTTTGCGCGGCTGGGAGATGCTGCTGCGCAGGCACGGACGTTTCACCCTGCGCGAGACGCTCATGCCGGCCGTAAGACTCGCCCGCGACGGGTTCAGGCTCTGCAAGACGAGCGGCATGTGGTTCGAGGTCGCCGAGGAAGTCCTCAGGCTCACCGACGAGATGAAGAAAAATTTCTACACCGGCGACCGGGTCTACCGCACGGGAGAGGAGCTCCGGTTCCCGGAGCTCGCGGATACTCTGGAGGCAGTGGGGGGGGAGGGGGCGGACCTCTACTACCGGGGCGAGCTGGCGCGGCGCATCTCGGAGTACATACTGCGGAAGGGTGGGATCATCACCCTAGAAGACCTCGCTACCTATGAGGCGGTTTTGCGGGAGCCCCTCTCCTTCGGCTACGAGGAGCGCACCGTCTACACCAACGGCCCGCCCTCCGCCGGCGGTCCCACGCTGGCGCAGATGATGAGGGTGATCTCCGGCTACGATCTCCCCAACCTTCCCGACGAGGACTACGGGAAAGTGCTCGCCGGAGCCATGAAGTACGCGCTCGAGGACCGCGACCGGGCCTACACCGAGCTCTCCGAGAACGCTTCGGTAGCCGAGCGCCTGACCGGCGAGGAGCACGTCCGCGCCCAACGCGCCCGCATCTTTGGCTCCCCACACACAAGCCACCTCTCTTGCGTCGACGAGACCGGGCTCGCGATCTCCATCACCGCGAGCATGGGCTATGGCTCGGGTATCGTCATCCCCGGCACGGGTATCCCGATGGGCAATACTCTAGGCGAGCCGGAGCTAAACCCAAAAGGCTTTCACAGCCTTACACCCGGGGAGCGTTTGATCTCCAGCATGAGCCCAACCATACTCTCCTCTTCGGACGGCGACTTAGTGTCCCTGGGCTCCCCCGGCGCGTCCCGCATCCCCACGGCGATCTTGCAGACCCTCGTAAACGTTGTAGACCTCGGCCTCGCCCTCAAAGCCGCCGTAAACGCGCCACGCATCCACGCCGAGGGAGACCTCTTCGCCTACGAGGCCGGCGCTAAAAAGCCCGATCTCTCCGGGTACGGTCGCACCCTTACCTACGACGAGCCAAACATGTTCTTCGGGGGCGTCAACGCCGTGCGGCGCACCCGCGAAGGCACCTTCGAAGCCGCCGCCGATCCCCGCCGCTCCGGCGGCGTGGCCTTCGCCTGATAAGGGGATCTCCTGACTACGGCGAGCAGGTGCTCATGTAGACTTGTCAATCGCAAGAAGCTCTAGCCGCCGCTGTAGACTATCCGCGACAGGCTCCGTACTCTTCCATGGGGTATTCCTCCGGACAACCGCCGGGTATCATAGGCACGGGTTCGTTCGTGGGCTCGCCAGCCTCCATCAGGTGGCGGTCGCTTCCCCGACCACTCTGGGGGCGTTACTACTCTGGCTACGGAAGGGCTTGCCGCTCTGGCTAGAAGGTCTGAACGTCAAAGAAGTCGTCCTCGCCGAAGGGGGAGCTTTGCGGGTTGCCGGGGTCCGGACAGTCCTCGACCATGTAGGAGTACTCTCCGTCCTGCGAGCCTATGCTAAGACTGTAGATGCCGGGGCCGCTGGTGAGCCGGATACTATCTTCATAAGAAGAGGGGATGCTGCCCGGCGCTAGCTCATCGACGTAGCCGTCAAGCACGGGCTGGCCGCTCTGATCCAAGGACCCGTAGACCACGAAGCCGTTCTCCGCGCCCTCAAAGGTCTCAATCACCCGAAAGCTCGGCCCGGTTGCTCTCGAACGGCTTGCTCTCCTAGACGCCGCTCCCGACGATCTGTGTAACAGGGACGCAGCTACTCTGTTGGGCCTGGGCCTTCGTGCCAAGGTTCACGGGAAACTCCCCGGACAACCCCCATGCGAGGCGCAAGGATATCGCGCACCGAATAAGGAAGACCACCAGCCTCCGCATGGATCTATCTCGTAACACGCGATTCTCCCCCTCGCGAATCTACGGGCAAAAGTATTCTACGCTTGTCTTTATGCCTTTCTATAACGTTTCAGCCGCCGACGTGGATGGCGGGTCGTTTCTTGGGGTCGCGCTCGGCCTCCCTCAAGACCTCGCGAGTTACAGGGGCGGTATCGCCTTCGCCAAAGAGGATGTAGCGGATCAGATAGATGATCGGGTTCCCCTCCGTCCAGCCGAAGTAGCAGTGAGGCCTCTTGCCGGTCGTGTCGCGCAGGTATAAAAGGAAGGCGGCGATGGCGTTTGGGACGGTCGAACTCTTGGCGCGCAGCACCTTGTAGCCGCCGACCTCGGCGCCCCTGACCTCCAGCACGTCTGCGAACTCCGAGGCGTCCTCCACATCGACCTCCAGAAAGAGGATCGGCTCGTCAGGAGGGATGTGGTTGTCCTCGCGCTGCTCTCTCTCCTTCAAGAGGTACTCGCGCTCGTCTCCCGCCTGGCGCCGGTTCGCGACGAGGTGAATCTCCCCTCTGCTTGCCGCCTCCTGGATGAAGCGTTGCGCCGTCTCGTCGATCTCCACCCTTTCGGTGCGCAGCTCGGTCGAGTGCTGTACGCGAGAGATCAGGGACGTAACGATGATCGCGCCGATAAAGAACGAGGCGATGATGAGGCCATCGGGACGTTGTATCTCGTTCGCCACGATAGCGTAAACGAAAACGAGCGTGACCAGCCCGAACGCGAGCGCCGTCCACTTCGATCCCCGGCGCAGGGAGACCAGGGTCACGGCGAAGGCGCCGGAGATCATCATCGCGAGCACGCCGGTTGCATAGGCCCCGCTCTGGGCGTCCACGTCGGCCTCGAAGATGATGGTGACCGCAACGGCGATCGTGGTGTAGACGAGCACCAGGGGCCTTATCGCCCGCGTCCAATCTGGCGCCATGCCGTAGCGGGGCAGGTAGCGGGGCACGATGTTCAGGAGTCCGGCCATCGCCGAGGCTCCCGCAAACCACAGGATCGAGATCGTGCTTATGTCGTAGACGGTCCCGAAACCGTCGCCCATGTACTGGTAGGCGAGATACGCGAGCGCGCGCCCGTATGCGCTCCCGCCTTCTTCGAACTCCTCGGAGGGGATGAGCACGCTCGTGATGAGGCTCGTCGTGATCAGATAGAAGCTCATGGTTATGGCGGCGGCGGTGAGCATCTTGCGAGTGTTGCGGATACGACCGATGGGCCGCGCGGGAGTGTCGCTGCTGTTACCCCTAACGAGCGGCATCATCCCCACGCCGGTCTCGAAGCCCGAGAGGCCGAGAGCGAGCTGCGGGAACACCAGCAGTGAGGCGCCGAGCATCGCCATCGGGTTACCGTAACCGGTCAACAGCGCACTCTGCCAGGCGACGAGCGTCTCGGGGCGCGTGGCAATGTCGTACAGGCCGACGGCCACGACGACGAGGTTCAGCACCAGATAGACCGCGACGAGGAGGACCGCAATACCGATAGCCTCCCTAAACCCCTTCAGGAAGACCGCTCCCAGCAGCGCCAGCAATACGAGGGTGATGGCGACCTGTTGGGCGTGGAGGAACCCCGGCAAGAACGGGTTCTCGACGACGTGAGCCGTCGCGTCTGCCGCGGAGAGTGTGATCGTGACCAGCCACGCGGTCGCCACGAAGCCGAGCAGGCACAGGACAGAGAGCTTGCCTCTCCAGAACGAGAGCAGGTGCTCTAGCATCGCGATAGAGCCCTGCCCGTGCGGGCTCTCTGCGGCTACCCGGCGGTACATGGGCAACGCACCGAAGAGGGTCAGGAGCACGATAAGCAGCGTGGCAATGGGCGAGAGGGCCCCGACCGCCAGAGCCGCGATGGCGGGCAGGTAGCCCAAAGTCGAGAAGTAGTCGACCCCCGTGAGGCATACGACCTGCCACCAGGGATGTTGATGTGTCTGACCCTCCTTCGCCTGCGGGCCTTCCGGCTCTACTATCTTGTCTTCGAGCAGCCACCCTCTGAGCCGGCCTACGCGACGCTTTGGCGGGTTCATCGATCTGGCCATTGCCGCTCCTGCCCGGATCGGTGAGCTCTGCGCCTGCTGTGCACGCGAGAAGACCTCATCCGCCTCCTCTCGCCACGCCCGGAAGTGCGAGAGTCACAGGATGACCAGCGGCATCCCAAAACCGTGCCGACGGTGAGAACGTCCTCGGCTCTCAAGTGGAGCGAGGCGCGGGTCATGATGGGTCCTCGATGGTTAGCGAGGCCATAATGAAGACGATCGGGTGGCGAACTAGCAGGCGCACTTCCGTCCCTTCCTTTGGCGCCTGCGAAGTTAGCTGTCGGGTTCGGGCCGAAAGAGAAAAGCCCTACGCCTGCTCTACGCTGGCGATTCACCCCAGGACCGGTGAGGTCCAACCCGGGTCCCCCGTCCCCGGAGCCACACGGGGTTCGGCGTCTTGGCTCTAATTATACTAGCCTGAAGATATACTCCTTCGTCCGAAACCTGTCAACAAAGATCACGCGATTCGCAGTAGCTCGATCCTCCGGCAGCGGTGCTGATCTTCGCTAAACCTTCTTACTTTCTCCAGAACGCTGGAGAGAGGAGGGCCAGAGTCGTAAAAATCTCCAGACGGCCGAGCAGCATGCACGCCGTGAGCACCGCGCGTCCGAAAGCGTTCACCGCCTCGTAGCTCTCAGAGGCGCCAACCTGCCCCAGCCCTGGCCCGATCACGTTCAGCGTGGCGGCGACGGCCGTCGCCGAGGAGAACGCGTCGAGGCCTGGCTGGATGGCGACTAGGAAGGTGGCAAGAACGAAGGTCGCGATCCAGGCCGCAAACAGGCCGAGAACGGCCACCCTCACGGCTTCCGGGAGTACCCGGTCACCTATCCTTAGGGGGGTGACCGCTCGCGGGTGAACCATCCGGAAGACGTCCTCGAAGACGGTGCGGAAGATGATGATCACCCGGATCACCTTTATCCCCCCGGCGGTGGAGCCTGCGCAGCCTCCGACGAACATGAGGAAGATCAGCGTGATCTGCGCCCCCGCCTCCCACGTGTCGAAATCTGCCGTGACGAACCCCGTGGTAGTGACGATGCTCGTCACCGTAAATGCCGAGTCCCGGAGAGCCTGAAGCGTGGAGTCGGCGTAGCTCCCCTCGAAGACCAGCACGCCCCAGACGAAGAAGACGGCGAACGCTATGATCGCCAGGTAGGTCAGGAGTTCCCGATCGAGCACCGCGTCCAGTCGCCGCCTGGTGTAGATCAGGTAGTAAAGCGAGAAAGAGACCCCGGAGAGCACCATGAAGACCGCGATGACCGCCTCGATGGCGACGGAGTCGTAGAAACCTATTGAGGCTGTCTTGGGGCTGAAGCCCCCGGTAGCGACGGTGGCGAAGATGTGAACGACCGCGTCATAGAGGTTCATCCCTGCCAGGAGTAGAGCAAGGGTTCCGGCCAGGGTGAGCGCCAGGTAGATAACCAGGAGCGCCTTGGCGGTGTCGGCTATTCGTGGCGTGAAGCGTGTCTGGGTGAGACCCGAGACCTCGGCCCCCAGAAGGCGCGCCGCGCCGAACCCGATTGCGGGGGCTATCGCCACGAAGAGGACCACGATCCCGATCCCCCCGAGCCACTGGGTCATACTGCGCCAGAAGAGTATAGACGGCGTCTCGGCCTCGACGTCCGAGAGCAGCGTGGCGCCGGTCGTGGTGAAGCCGCTCATCGCTTCGAAGGTAGAGTCCAGAGGGCTGACAAAGGTTCCCTCCACCAGAAACGGTGTTCCACCCAGCACAGCGGCGAGCACCCACGCCAGGGTGACCGAGAGATAGACGTCTCTGTTCGACACGTACCCCAAAGCCCGGCCCGAGGATGTCTGGGTCGCCATCATCCCCACCGCGCCGGCCAGGATCATCGCTACGCCCGGGAAGAGGAAGCTCGCCCAGGAGCCGTCGCTGTAGAGCCAGGAGAGTGTGAGAGGGATGGCGAGCGCCGCGCCCAGGGTCAGGCTCACGACCGCGTTTACCCGGACGACTACCCGAACGTTCATGACCGTATCCTAGCTGAACGGCCCTTGTGTGGGGACAGTATCGGCGGGAGTCGATGCGTAGCGTGGAATTCGGGCGCGGCTCTCAGTGGCGCCAGAAGGCGGGGGTAAGGAGGACCAGAACCGTGAAGAGTTCCAGACGCCCGAGGAGCATGAAAAAGGTGAGGATGCCCTTGGCCGAGGCGGGCAGAGATGCGTAGAAGTCTGCGCTGCCTACCGGATCTAGGGCGGTCCCTGTGATGTTGATACAAGCAAAGATGGAACCGAACGCTGCCCCCAGCGGGATTCCGTGCAGGGCAATGAGCAGCGTGCCCCCGGCCATGGTCGCCACGTACACGAAGAAGAATCCCAGGAAGGCCGCTCGAAACCGCTCGGGCACGACTCGGTCGCCGAGCTTGAGAGGGGTAACGGCCTGCGGATGGACCATGCGGAACACCTCCTGCCCGGCGTGTCGCGCCAGCAGGACGGCCCGGATCACCTTCAGTCCCCCGCTCGTCGATCCGGCCATTCCCCCGATGACCATAAAGAGCATCAGCAAACCCTGCGAGAGTGGATCCCACAAGCTCCAGTTGGCGGTGGTGAAAGCCGTACCGGTCAGAAAGCTCGCGGTTTGAAAGAGCGCTTCGCGGAAAGCCAGGACCAGCGAGTCCCGGTAGTCGAAGGCGTAGAGAGCGGCAGTCATCAGGAGCGTGCCCGTGACGATGATACTCAAGTACACCAGAAGCTCACGGTCACCGCTGATCCGCCCTGTCTGTCCCCGCACGAGATGAAAATAGAGGGCGAAGTTCGCCCCGGAGAGAACCATTCCCAGGGTCACAGCCAGTTCTACGGCCCAAGAGTCGAAGGCGGCTATGGAGCCCGAGCGGGTGGAGAACCCACCGGTAGACACTGTAGTCAGGGCGTGGTTGAGCGCGTCGAAAGGCCCTATCCCGGCCAGCAGCAAGGCGACGAAGCCTCCGAGCGTCAGTGTGCCGTAGACGTAGGCCAGTATCTTCGCCGTGTTCCGGATGCGCGGGGTAAGCCTCTCCGGCAGCGGGGTGGCGAGCTCGGCCGAGTAGAGTTGTGCGGCTCCGAAGCCGACCAGCGGAGCTACGGCCACGAAGAGGACCACGATCCCTATCCCTCCGGCCCACTGGGTCAGGCTTCGCCAGAGCAGCAGGGACGATGCGACTTCCTCCGGCGTTCGAATCGTCGAGGCGCCGGTGGTCGTAAAGCCGGCCATTGCCTCGAAGAACGCGTCCATCGGACCCATCAACCCCGAGAGGATGAACGGGAGCGAGCCCACGCTTGCCACCCCGATCCAACCCAGCACGACGATGAGGAACACGTCCCTCCCCGAAACATAGGCGCCGGGAGCTCGGGTAAGGAAGAAGAGGACGGCTCCCAGAACCAGGGCCCCGAGCGCCGGAAGCCCGAAGGTTGCCACGTGCCCATCAGCCGACAGGAACGAGTAAGCCGCCGGAAGGAGCATCGCGGCTCCACCGGCGGCGAGCAAGGCCCCCAGCGCGTTGCTTATTACTTTAGGGTGCAAAGAGACGTCCCACCTTGCTCACGTCCTCCTGAAGGGTGAACACTACGGCGTCGTCTCCTGGTTTCATCGCCTCCCCGCCGGAAGGGATGATGACCTTGCCCTCTCGCAGGATCGCACCAACCAGGGCACCTTTGGGGAAACCAACCGTGGAGAGCGGCTGGCCGGCGATCCGGCACCCACGGGGGACCCTGAGCTCCATCATCTCGGCTCCGCTTTCGAGCAGGGTGACGGCCACTACCTCGCCCCGCCGCACGAATCGCAGGATCGCTCCGGTGGCGAGCAGCCGGGGCGAGACGGTTATGTCTACCCCGAGGGCATCGGCGAGCGGGGCGAACTCGCCCCCGCTTATCCCGGCGATGGTCTGGCGGGCACCGAGCCTGCGAGCATACATCGCGGCCAGGAGGTTCGCCCGGTCATCACCGGTAGCGGCGACGAAGGCGTCCATCCGGTCGATCCCCTCCTGGAGCAGTAGGCCCTGGGAGGTGCCGTCCTCGTGGAGTACCAGTCCCTTTTTCAGTTGTGAAGCAACGTACCGGGCGCGGACCTCATCCCGCTCGATCACCTTCACCGAGATGCCGACCTGCTCGAGGGCGAGGGCTAGTGTGAGGCCGATGCGTCCGCCGCCAAAGATCATGACCTGCCTGACCGGAGACGTGTCGGTGGTGACCGCGCCAACAACCCTGCCGATGTGCCGCCGCTCGCCGATGAGGAAGATATGGTCGCGCGCTTCGAGCACGGTATCGCCGCGAGGGACGAGCGCCTCTCCGCGCCTCACTATCCCGACTATCAGACTCTGCTCGGGTAGCTTGATGTCCCGGACCGAGAGGCCCACGACCGGGGAACCCGCGTCCAGGATTACCTCGGCCACCTCTATCCTGTCTTCGGCGAAGGTCTCGACGTTTATCGCCCCCGGTACCAGGAGGGATTCCCGGATCTCTTCGGCCGCCATCTGTTCGGTGTGGATGACGAAGTCGATCTTGAACATTTCTCGCGCGAGCGGTTCGCGCGGGTCGTAGTAGTCCGGGTTATGGAGGCGCGCCACGGTGCGCGGCACCCCCTGGGCCTTCGCCGTCAGGCAGGCGATTATGTTTACCTCGTCCGAGTTCGTCGTGGCTATCAGGAGGTCTGATCTTTTGACCCCAGCCTCAGCCAGAAGTTTGGGGCTTGCCCCGTTGCCCTGGATCGTGAGGACGTCGAGCTGCTCGGTGGCCTGCTCGATAACCGCCTCGTCCTGCTCGAGCAGCACGACGTCATGCTCTTCTCTGGAGAGCATCAGGGCCGTATTGAAGCCCACCTCCCCGGCCCCTACGATAACGACTCGCATCGTACGTAACGCTCCTGTTGCTTCCGTCGGGACTACCCCCAGGAAGTATAGCTCTTTCGAGACTACAGCCGTCTCCAAGCACTATGCGAAGTCGGACGCCCGGTTCCGGTTTGGCGGAAGATCCTCGTTATTGAGCTATTGCGGGCGCTGCTGCAACACTGGAGCACTGCGGCCCTCGGCAGAATGGTGGCTCGCCTTTAGCTGCGCCAAAGTCCTGGGTCTCGTCTGCTTACCGGTGCTGCAGAGTCCGGCTTCGAGCTTGACTTTCGCCTGAATGAGAGCAAAGGTTACTCCGGCACCCCCCTGCCGAGACTCCATAGACGTCTGGGTTGTCGCCCTACTCCTCGGCTCCCGCGATGCCGCGTGGTCGTTCGTTTTTTACCCACAGTCTGTAGAGGCCCAAAGCGATGAGGAGGGTAGCCCTTAAGGAAGTCAGGGGCGTCACCCGGGCGAGGTTAATGACCAAAACGAAGGCGACGATGAGCGCGCCCACGACGTTGAGAACGAGCGAGCGCCGTTCGCCCTCCCGGACGAGACACGGCCATGGAGGCGAGCCCTGCAGGAAGCTCAAGAAGACCGATACCACATAAAAAGCACGAGCGTCCGCTCGTCAGCCTGCGCCGCCGGGACGAGGATGACCGTCAACACGCCGTACAGGAGCGGGCCCCAGAAGGGTTTGTAGTAGCGATTGGCTTGGCCGACTCAATCGGGTGGGATGCCTTTGGCCTCATCATCCCGGTCTGCTCCCGTGCCAGCGCTTTGAGCAGACCGGGGCCGGCCTGAAGTCCCGAGGCGCTTGCCGCGATCAACCGCAAAATTATGGCCGGCTGGAGGGCGGCAAATAGAAATCCGCCGACGCTCGCCCGTGCTACCTCCGCGGTCAGGGTGCTTTCGTCGCCGGAAGCCCGACACCGAGCCTGACCGCGAGAGCGGTGAAGCGCAGAGTCAGGGTCCGACGCTCCTGAGCGTCCTGAGGAGGGCGAGACGGCCAAAGCGTTTTCGACCTCCGGAGCGAGCGTCATCGTCACCGGGAAGGCCAACGGTACGGCCATGAGGGCGGGGTGGCCATTCTCGCCGCTCGCCGCCCCCGTCGAGGCGGCGGTCACCCCGCCGATGAACACGATCATGCTCGCGACTACGAAGGCCACCGCCATAGGGCTAAAGGGGATTCGGGCGGAATGTCCGAACTAGCTTATGATACTGACCAAGATCAGGAGCCCTAGGGCAAGGATAACTTGTAACGGGGCCAGCTCTGTCAAGTATGCGACGATGTTGGAAGCGCCGGATGATGCGCTGATCAAGATGGTCAATGCGAAGTCGATGATGAGAGCCCTGATCGGCAAGAATGCCTAGGGCTTCCCCGGTCGCGGCGGGGCACCCGCCGCGACCGGGGAAGCGGGAGACGAACTAGCGGTAGTTGAAGACGATCACGGTGACGACGAGCATCATGAGGTTCATCGATGGCAGGATAAACCTAGTATCGCTGTTGAGCTACCCAAGTGCCGCCTCGATCGCGTAGGCGCCATCGAGGATATCGGGTCGGCCATGATCGCCAGCGCGAAGGCGAACAGCAATACGGGCTTGCTCCGGAACACGCCAAGGAACCGGGAAGAAGCTTGTTGCGCCCCCTGCTCCTTATCGGATACCGGACGACCCTGGGATCAAAGTACGCACTCCGCAGGCATGAGAGGTAGCAAAGCTACCGCGGAGAATTATCTTCTCCTCCTTTACCATGTGCCCGCTCCCTCGCCTCGTACTTACCTATCCGGGCGCTAGGAGAGTCGTAATGCAGCGCAGGTCACAGTGTGCTGCACTGCGACTCCGCCAGACATGGTGACCTGTCCGCGATCAACCGCTGCCCTACGCTCTGAAGTACGCGTATGCCGCGAGGAGCAGGAGCGTGAGGAGGACGAACGCTCCCACGATGAGGAAGAAGCTCCTATCGAGGCCTTGTTGCGTCGTCTCCCGCCGGGAGGGTCTCTGCCGTCGCCTGTCCCTCCTGCTGCTGGGCCTCTGGTTCTGGAAGCTCACGGGGTCTCTCTAGCTCAGGAGGACTCGTCCAGGGCCTCGGCGACGAGTTCGGCGACCTCGGAGGGGTTCGTCGCGGCCCGGATGCCAGCGCGCCTCAGCGCCTCGCTCTTCGCCTCGGCCGTGCTCTCGCCACCGGAGACAATAGCGCCCGCGTGGCCCATGGTCTTGCCCTCAGGGGCGGTGAAGCCGGCGATGTACGCGACTACTGGGGTCTTCATCTCACTCTGGACGTACTCGGCGGCGAGTTGCTCGGCGTTACCCCCGATCTCACCCAGCATAACCGCGCACTCCGTCTCGGGGTCCTCCTCGAACTTCTCTAGGATCTCGATGAAGTTCGTCCCGATGATCGGGTCGCCCCCGATGCCGACTGCCGTCGTCTGGCCGATACCCCTCTGCGTGAGCTCGTTGACGATCTGGTACGTCAGCGTCCCGCTCCTGCTGACGACCCCGACATTGCCGGGCGTGAAGATGCTGTCGGGCATGATCGAGACGTTCGCCTTGCCGGGCGAGAGGAGGCCAGGACAGTTCGGCCCGATTAGGGTCGCGTCCTTTATTCGCAGGTAGTTGGTCACCTTCATCATGTCGTGGACCGGCACGCCCTCGGTAATGCAGCAGACCGTCCGTATATCGAAGTCCAGAGCCTCGAAGATCGCATCCGCCGAGAACGCGGCCGGGACAAAGATCACGCTCGCGTTCGCCCCGGTCTCCTTTACGGCCTCCTCCATCGTATTGAAGATGGGAACGCCCTCGTACTCCTGCCCGCCCTTGCCCGGCGTGACGCCCGCAACCACGTTCGTGCCGCTCTCCAGCATCCGGCCGGTGTGGAATTTGCCCTCGCGGCCGGTTATCCCCTGCACTACGAGACGCGTCGCGTTATCTACAAGTATCGCCATTCTTCGTTAACCTCTCCCGTTGTGCGCGAGCTCCACGGCCTTCCTCGCCGCGTCGAGCATCGTCTCCTCGGTGTACACGTTCTCCGGTGTGTTCTCGGAGAGTATCTGCCGCCCCTCTTCGGCGTTCGTCCCGTCGAGCCGCACCACTATAGGCAGGTTTATCTCCGACCGCTCCAGCGCGCCGAGCAGCCCACGTGCGACCTCGTCACCCCTCGTGATGCCGCCGAAGATGTTGAACAGCACGCTCTTGACCTGTCTGTTAGAGGTGACGATATCTAACGCCTCGGAGATCTTCTCGGCGTTCGCCCCGCCGCCGACATCGCAGAAGTTGGCCGGCTCCCCGCCCGCCTGCGCCACCACGTCGAGCGTGCTCATCACGAGCCCCGCGCCGTTACCGAGTATCCCAACGTCCCCGTCGAGCTTGACGTACTGCAGGCCCGCCTCCAGCGCCCGCTGCTCCTCGGGGTCGGCGGCTTCCACATCGTGCAGCTCGGCGATGTTCTGGTGCCGGAAGAGGCTCGAGTTGTCCACCGTTACTTTCGCGTCTAACGCCAGGACGCGCCCGTCCTCGGTGGTGACGAGCGGGTTGATCTCCACAAGGCTCGCGTCGGACTCCGTGAAGGCTTTGTACAGGTTCTGCAACGTCTTGCCAACAGCCTTCGCGACGTCTCCCTCCAGACCGGCGCTGAAGGTCAGCTCGCGCACCTCGTAGGGGAGCAGGCCGAGCAGGGGGTCCACGTGAATCTTGACGAGGGCCTCCGGCTTGGTCTCGGCGACCTCCTCGATGTCCACGCCGCCTTCGGTGGAGAACAGGATCAGGGGCTTCTTCTCCGCCCTATCCACCGTAATCGAGAGGTACATCTCGCTCGCTATCGCCGCACCCGCCTCAACGAGCACTTGCCTGACCTCGTGGCCCTTGATGTCCATCCCGAGGATCTGGCGGGCCGCCTCCTCGGCGTCCGCCGGGTCATGGACGACCTTGATCCCCCCGGCCTTGCCGCGCCCGCCCGTGAGGACCTGCGCCTTCACCGCTACGGTGCCCCCAAACTGCTCGGCTGCCTTCTTCGCCTCCTCGGGCGACCTGGCGACGGTGCCCTCCAACGTCTCTATACCGAACTGCCGTAGCAGATTCTTCCCCTGATACTCGTAGAGATCCAAAAGCTCCTCAACTCCCCGTGACGCCTCTAACGACGACCGGAATTATACAGGGACGCAGTAGGTCTTTTCGCCTGATTGGAATATTGGGCGCATGTGGTATCGCCGGCCCGTCCTCCTGCTCGTAATGTCCACTATAGTTCACCAATAGCTCTCGCCGCTGATTTGTTGCCAATACGCTATCAGAGAGCCCGTGCCCGATGCGGCGTGGCTATGTTCGATTGCGCTGATCGTCCTTTTTTTGTCCTGGGAGTCATGCTCTCTGACCGGGTGGCGGACGAACCACGCGGACGGGAGGATCGCCCATGCGGCTACTCTCTGCACGGCGGGGTGTGCTCTGGTCCCGGCGACGGCGGCTTCTATAGGAGGCTGGGGTGAAGGGTTGGCAGTTGCTAACCTAAGGAGCGTGTCGATACCGTACCTCTAGCCGCAAAGTCCGTTGAGAGCTTGCAGCCTACCCCTGAACCGACGCCGCCCGCGTTGGTTGCACTATACTCCGAGGTCGTGGGGTATGCGGAGGCATGACGGGGACCGCGATAAACGTCGCGGCGGTGCTGGCCGGCGGCGGCTTGGGTACGCTCGTGGGCGCGCGTCTCCCCAAGGGCATGCGCCAGACGGCGATGCAGGGTATCGGGCTCGTCACGCTCCTGATTGGCGTCTCCAACTTCCTCGAATTCGATAATCCGCTCGTACCGCTGGTCAGTGTGATCCTGGGTCTCATCGTCGGCGAAGCTCTGAATATTGATGGTGCCCTCAAACGCTTCGGGGACTATCTTCAGGAGCGCCTCTCGAAAGGGGAGAGCCCAGTAAGCCGCGCGTTCGTGACCACGAGCCTGCTCTTCTGTGTGGGACCGCTGACGATACTCGGCTCCCTCGAAGATGGGCTCACGGGGGACTATAGCCTGCTCGCCCTCAAGAGCGCGCTTGACCTAGTCGCCTCGCTCTCCTTCGCCTCGGTGCTCGGGTGGGGGGTGCTCCTGTCGGCGGGGACGGTGCTCGTGGTGCAGGGGACACTGACGCTCTCAGCGGGGCTGCTTGAGGAGGTCGTGACAGAGCCTATGATAGCTGCAACGACGGCTACGGGGGGCATTCTGATCCTGGGCCTCGGGTTGGTCTTGCTGGAGTTGAAGGAGGTACGGGTGGCGAACATGCTCCCCGCGCTCGTCATAGCTCCCCTGCTAGTAGCCCTGGCGCCCCTCTGGCCGCTATAGTGTGAGGGGAGGGTGCTCGGTACACTGGTGTGCAGGTCTTTAAGCGAGAGGAGCTTTAGTTATGGCCGAAGAGGCGAGGCAGAGGTCGGACAACGAGTGGCAGGGTAGCCCCTTGCAGATGTGGAGCGGGATGGACCCCTACGGTATAGAGGAGATAGCGTTGCAGTTCGACACTGGCGACGAGGAGGTCCTCAAGCCCCGGATGCGCGCCGAGTTCGGCGCCTACGAGCTGATCCAGGCAGCCACCTACCTGGACTCGCTCTCTCACCAGCTACGGGTCAACCGCAAGTAGGAGGAAACACATGCATGGCATCATACGGACTCAGAACTTCGATAAGAATAGCAGCGAGACGAGCTACATAGACATCAACCGCGTGGTCGTCCGTTATAAGGACGGGCGGGAGGTGGCGTTCGTGCCCGAGGCGGGGCGGAGCAACTTCAGCGAGGACGACATGCTGGAGCTCGTCAAGGTGCTCACCCGCGCCTCGTCCACCGCCGAGTGGGCGGAGGCCGGCGACCTCGCCGGGCCCGGCGGATAAACCCTAACGCCCCGGCGAGTCGTCGTCCGTGTAGCGGTCGTAGGAGTCTAAGTAATCCTCGTCCAGGCTGATCTGCTCACCCGCCAGCTCGCGCCGCCTGAGGTCCCAGAGGACGCTAACGTCGTGGTCTATCTGCTGGAGCCTCTGGTGGTCCTCGTCGCTCGCGCGGTGCGTCCCTTCGCGGGCCACCAGTCTCTCGCGCTCCTCGTTAAGCTCCTGGATTCTCTGCACAACGCTCTGGGCCATGTGACCTGCCTCTCGCCTCGCATCCGAAGATATCTACAGCCCATTCTATAAGAAAGCTCCTCGCTGCCCGGTGTGGGCCGAGCTCGCATGAAATACAATTGGCCGCGACAGGAGGCGAAAGTTTGCTCAAGAAGATCTATCATTTAGGTTACGCGGTCGAGGACATCTCCGCCGCCGCCCGCTTCTACGAGGAGCACTTCGGCGCGCGGGTCGGCGAGCCGGAGGAGGTCGAGGAACAGGGGATTGTCTCGACGATGTTCGAGGTGGGGGAGTCGATGGTCGAGCTCGTCCAACCTACCCGCCCCGACTCGCCCGTCGGCAGGTTCCTCCAAAAGCGCGGCGAGGGCTTCCATCACGTCGCCTTCCAGGTAGAGGACCTCCAAG
Source organism: Rubrobacter sp. (assembly GCA_016781885.1). Classification (GTDB taxonomy): domain Bacteria; phylum Actinomycetota; class Rubrobacteria; order Rubrobacterales; family Rubrobacteraceae; genus Rubrobacter_F. Next base: position 5,138 of record JADDPM010000017.1, on the reverse strand, counting down.
CATCTCTCGAAGAGCTTAAAGAGAACGGCGTCGAGCTTATAGACGAGGAGCCGAGGATAGGCGCTGGCGGGACGCGCATGGCTTTCGTCCACCCGAAGGGCGCTCACGGCGTCCTCACCGAGCTCGTCGAGCTGCCCGCGGACAAAGGTTAGGAGAAGCACGAGCGTGGACGTCGAGAAGCGCACACACGAACGCCGGACGGATTCCAGGATCGAGGTGAAGCCCCTCTACAGACCCGAAGACCTCGGGGAGGGCTTCGACTACTCCGAGAAGCTGAACGACCCCGGAGAATATCCATACACGCGTGGCGTCTACCCGAGCATGTACCGGGGCCGACCCTGGACCATGCGCCAGTACGCCGGGTTCGGGACCGCCAAAGAGACCAACCGGCGCTTCAAGTACCTCACCCAGGCCGGCCAGACCGGACTCTCGGTCGCATTCGACCTGCCGACCCAGATGGGCCGCGACTCGGATCACCCGCTCGCTCTCGGCGAGGTCGGCAAGGTCGGGGTGGCCATAGACTCACTCATCGACATGCGCGAGCTCTTCGACGGCATCCCCCTAAAAGACGTCTCGACCTCGATGACCATAAACGCAACCGCTTCGATCCTCCTCCTGCTCTACTCCCTCGTCGCCGAGGAGCAAGGAGCAGAGGCCAGGGACGTTACCGGCACGACCCAGAACGACATCCTCAAGGAGTATCTCGCGCGCGGCACTTACATCTACCCGCCCGCGCCCTCCATGAGGATCACCACCGACATGTTCGCCTACTGCGCCCGTGAGCTTCCGCGCTGGAACACGATCTCGATCTCCGGCTATCACATCCGCGAGGCGGGCTCGACCGCTGTACAGGAGCTTGCCTTCACGCTCTCCAACGCCATCGCCTATGTCGAGGCGGCGACGGAGGCAGGGTTGAAGGTAGAGGAGTTCGCTCCGCGCCTCTCGTTCTTCTTCAACGCCCACAACGATCTCTTCCAGGAGGTCGCCAAGTACCGTGCGGCAAGGAGGATGTGGGCAAAGATCATGAAGGATCGCTTCGGCACGACCGACGAGAAGAGCATGAAGCTCCGCTTCCACACCCAGACCGCCGGCTCCTCGCTCACCGCCCAGCAGGCCGAGAACAATATCGTACGAACCACCGTGCAGGCGCTCTCGGCGATCCTGGGCGGCACCCAGAGCCTGCACACCAACGCCTTCGACGAGGCGCTCGCCCTGCCCACCGAGAAGAGCGCGGGTATAGCCCTTCGTACCCAGCAGATCCTGGCGAACGAGGCCGGCCTGACCGACACCGCCGACCCTCTGGCCGGCTCCTACTACGTCGAGTCACTGACCGACGCCGTCGAGGAGGAGGCGTGGGGGTATATAAAACAGATAGACGAGATGGGTGGCTCCGTAAAAGCCATCGAGCAAGGCTTCATGCAGCGTGAGATTGAGGACGCCGCCTACCGCTACCAGCGCGAGGTCGAGAAGGAGGAGCGCATCATCGTCGGCGTCAACCGCTATTCCTCCGACGATGATCCCGACATGGACCTGCATACCGTGGACGAGTCCATCCAGGAGAAACAGACCAATCGGCTGCGGGAACTGAAGGACAGCCGCGATTCGTCCGCCGTCGAGAAGTCCCTCGCCGACCTCAAAAGAGCCGCCGAGAGCTCCGGGAACCTGCTCTACCCGATGAAGGAGGCCCTCGGACACCTCGCCACTCTGGGCGAAGTCTCAGACGCCATGCGTGAGGTCTACGGACAGTACCGACCCTGACAAGATAGCTCTCTCTATGGCGATGGTAATCCTGCTCGGCGGATCTTTTGTAGGTTCACCCCAGGCTGCGGACACCCGTTCCGATTCTGATTCTTCAAGCCTCCAGAAAGGGAAAAATATGCTCCGATCAGCTTACCGTCAAGCTAGAGGCCGGGCAACCTCAGGAGGACCTCGAGAAAATCAACCGTCGCAACGGCGCGGAGACCGAAGAGGCGATACCGCGCACCGCATCAGCCTGCTACTCTGGCGTCGCCTACTGACCGGGAACACGCTGATCCTTGGTGGGCTTGAGGCAGTTGAATACCACTCCGCAGTCTCTGTTCTCGCGTGCGATTACGGGTAGAGCGAGTCGAGATAGGAGACCGTTGTGATAGTATCTACCTCGAAAGCAGGGGGAGACGACACCCGCCTTTAGCATCAACGGTCGCCGGGGATGAACCCTGGAGGAGGTCTCTTAAGAGTATGGTAGAGTGGTTTCGCAGACGCAAGAATGGCAACTTGCAGGGGGAGACGGACGAGGCTTCGCGGGAGACGGGGAGCACGGCGGAGCTCGGCGGTGGGACGCCCCAAGAGAGTGCGGCCCTCGAACTCGAGACCGAGACTGCCGGAGATTTGGTGGATCGAACTCCGAAGCCCGAGGAGCCTGCCGACGGGTTCTCCGAGGCCGGGGTCCGGGAGGCGTTGAGGGACGTTAGGGACCCGGAGATCGGGCGCGACCTCATCTCTCTGAATATGGTGCGCGGGGTAGAGATACAGGGTTCGAGCGTCACCGTAGGGGTTGCTCTCACGACGGCCGGGTGTCCGATGAAGCACAGGATCACGACCGACGTCCGAGACCGGCTCATGGAGATCGAGGGCGTCGAGAGCGTCGAGGTCGACTTCGGCGTGATGACCGACGCCGACCGCCAGAACCTCATGACCTCGCTGCACGGTGGTCCCTCCGAGCTCGCCCCCGCCTTCAAGGACGAGTCCAGGACTCGCATTATCGCCGTCGTCTCCGGCAAGGGCGGCGTCGGCAAGAGCACGGTGGCTGTGAACCTTGCCGCCGCGCTCGATAGGGCCGGTCACTCCGTGGAGATACTCGACGCCGACGTGCATGGTTCCTCGGTACCCGTGATGCTTGGAGCCACCGAGAAGCCGAACGTCGTCGGCGGCGTCATCTTCCCGATAGAGTCGCCCACGGGCCTGAAGTTCATCTCGATGGGCAACTTCGTCAACGAGGGGCAGGCGATCATTTGGCGCGCCCCGATAGTAAACAAGGCTCTTACCCAGCTAATGCGCGACGTCTACTGGGACGAGCCTGACTTCATCATCGTGGACATGCCCCCCGGAACCGGCGACGTCGCCCTCACCGTAGCCCAGATGATCCCCAAGGCTGAGGCTCTCGTCGTCACCACCCCGCAGGCCGACGCCGCACGCGTGGCTGTGAAGGCGGGCAAGATGGCCGTGCAGGCGCACCTCAAGCTCGCCGGCGTAGTCGAGAACATGAGCCACGCCGAGTGCCCGTGCTGCGGCGAGGAGCTCAGGATCTTCGGCGGCGACGGCGGTGACAGGGTCGCGAGCGAGTTGGACGCGAAGGTCATGGGGCGTATTCCTATCCTCCCAGACGCCTCTGGCGAGCCCGGCAAGAGCCTCTTCGCGGAGGACACGGCTCCGGCGCGCGCCTTCGAGAAGATAGCCAAGAGCATCGCCGAGAAGAAGGTTCGCAGGCGCATAAAAGTACTATAGGGCGAGCAGAGACCGACTCTTAGCAGGCGCTCCGGCTGTTATTCGGAGTGTCTTTAGGAACCATCTGCCAAAGCATCGGCCGCCAAAGGAGCTAACGAGCCAGACGGATCTGGCCGGGGAACCCGGCGAACGTCGCCCGTAGCACCTCGACGTCATCCTAATTGATGAATAAGACGGCGGTCGCTGTTACGCGGCGTTTCTTCTCGTTCTTCTTCGCTATAGTGACGGCGCAGGAGAGCGTGTCGCCCGCGAAGCCCGGCGCAACCTAATCGAAGGACATCTCCGTGGCGAGGAAGCCGAGCAGGCCGCCGATGTGTGTCAGCATGCTCCCGGTGAGCAGTCCCAGTATGGTCAACTGCCCGTAGAAGCTCTGCTCCTCGAACGCCGCGTCCTGCTAGTAGGGGTTGTAGTCCCCGGTACCGCCGCAGAACATCGCCACGTCTCCGTCGGTAAAGGTACGCTGGAACGTGAAATTTTGCCCAACGCGCATCTCCTCGAACGCTTCTCGTGAACGTTCCTTGAACTCCGGTTTCGCTTCCGAGATCGAGATCCTACCTCCTCATTCGGTCAAATGTTACGGCGCCTGGTAGGATTTGCCTCGCGTCAGGTTCCGGCATGCGTCCGCGCCATGCCAGGGCGTCCTCCACGCGGTCATTGCCCCAGAGAAGTTCCTCGCCGACCACAAAGCTCGGGGCGCCGAAGATCCCGAACTCTATGGCTCTCTGCGCGTGATCGCGTAGACGCTGCTTGCTTTCAGGCATCTGGGCTCGTTCGACGAGTTCCGCGCCCGGCTGGCAGAGAGAGATCGTCGAGGATCGACCGAATCTCCACAGCGTCTCCGATCTCGCGATCCTCGCCAAAGTTGGCCCGGAAGACTGCTTGGACGAAGTCGGGGAGCCAGGGCTCGTATTCCGCGCTCGTCAGACACGCGACCCGGGCGGCGAGGAGGCCATCGCGCGGGAGGCGCGACGGCCTCGCAAACGGAACACCATACTTCGCGCACAGGCGCTCCATGTCCCGCCACATGTACTGTCCCTTCGCCAGATAGACGTTGAAGGGGGAGTCGTCCCAGCCCTGCTCCTTGAAGATAGGACCCAGCAAGAACGGCCTTCAGGAGACCGCTACGTCCGCAGCGTGGGCCAAGTCCTCAATCCTGGAGGCCGACAGGTATGAGTACGTGCTCCCGAACTCGTACCAGAACTCGAGGTTCGGCGTAGACAAGATATGCTCTGGTCCGGGCTAGCTGTGCAGAACCTCGACCATCTTGGCGGGCTCTAGCCGATCAGCCCGAGCCCCTTCACCGCGTTGCGCTCCTCCTTGAGCTCGTTCACGGTGATGTCTAGCTTCGATTGCGCAAACTCGCCGACCTCGAGCCCCTCGACGATCTCGTAGTTGCCGCCCGACAACCGCACCGGGAACGACGATACAAGGCCCTCCTCCACGCCGTACTGACCGCCCGACGGGACCGCCATCGAGCGCAGGCCGTCGGCGCCTAAAGTCCAGTCGCGCATGTGGTCGATCGCCGCGTTGGCCGCTGACGCCGCCGACGACGCGCCGCGCGCCTCGATGATCGCGGCGCCGCGTTTGCCGACAGCCGGCATATACTCGTTCTCGTACCAGTCCATGTCGACCTGGTCGACGGCCCGCTCGCC
>JADDPM010000095.1 GCA_016781885.1 Rubrobacter sp. | reverse complement strand
GCAAGGGTTGGGGAGCGGCGCGATCTCGCTCTTCGGATCGGAGGAGCACAAGGCACGTTACCTGCCGGGGGTGCGTCAGGGAGAGAAGATTGCCGCCTTCGCGCTCTCCGAGCCGGAGGCGGGCTCCGACGTGGCTTCGCTCACCACGACAGCGGTTGAGGACGGCGACCACTACGTGATAGACGGCGTGAAGACCTGGATCTCTAACGGCGGGCTGGCGGACTTCTACACGGTGTTCGCGCGCACCGGCGAGGCGCCGGGCGCAAAGGGCTTGAGCGCGTTTGTCGTCGACGCTGAGACGCCGGGTTTGGAGGTCTCTGAGCGCATACCCGTGATCGCGCCGCACCCGCTGGCGACGCTCAAGTTTGCCGGTTGCCGGGTGCCAAAGAGTCACCTGCTCAGCGTGCCTGGTCAAGGCTTCAAGGTAGCGATGGCGACGCTGGACGTGTTCCGCTCGACGGTGGGCGCCGCAGCTTTAGGGTTCGCGCGCCGGGCGCTCGACGAGGCGCTGGAGCGCACTGCGAACCGACACTTGTTTGGCGCACCGATGAGCGAGTTGCAGATGGTGCAGGGCAAGCTCGCAGACATGGCGCTCGGGGTCGATGCGAGCGCGCTCCTCGTCTACCGTGCCGCCTGGACCAAAGACTGCGTCGCTGACCGGGTTAGCCGCGAGGCGGCGATGGCGAAGCTGCACGCCACTGAGACTGCGCAGCGGGTGATCGACGATGCGGTCCAGATCTTCGGCGGGCATGGCGTGGTCTCTGGCCATCCCGTGGAGCGACTCTACCGCGAGATCCGGGCCTTGAGGATCTACGAGGGCGCCTCCGAGGTGCAAAAGGTCATCATCGCGCGTCAGGCCCTGGCAGCGCATGCTGTTGCCGGGGCAGAAATGCAAACAAGATAAAGGAATAGCATTATGCCCGAGTACACCTTCGTCCTGATCCACGGCTCGTGGCACGACGGAGCTCTGTGGAACCCGGTAGCCGACCACCTGCGAAGCAAAGGACATACTGGCCACACCCCGACCATCGCGGGTCATGGCAAGGGCGTGAACAAGGATGTTACCCACGCCGACTGCGTGAGGTCAATCGTCGACTACGTAGTCGAGAACGACCTGCGCGACTTCGTACTGCTGGGTCACAGCTTCGGCGGCACGGTCATCGCAAAGGTGGCCGAGGAGATGCCCGACCGCATCCGACGCCTGATCTTTTGGAGTGCCTTTGTACCGGAGAACGGCAACTCACTGCTCGACGAGTGCCCTCCTCACTACCGCGAGTTGTTCAGCCAGCTTGCCGCAGCATCCGGTGACAACACGGTCATGCTGCCGTACCCGATCTGGCGGGAGGCGTTCATTAACGACGCTGACGAGGAGCTTGCCCGATCCTCCTATGAGCACATCTCCCCGGAGCCGTACGTGCCGTTCAAGGACAAGCCCGACCTAACCGCGTTCTACGGGCTTCAGATCCCTAAGAGCTACCTCAACTGCACGGAAGATACCGCTCTGCCCCCGGGCGAGTGGGGGTGGCACCCCCGGATGTCTCAGCGGCTCGGCCTGTACAGGCTCGTGCAGATGCCGGGCAGCCATGAGGTCATGTTCTCTAACCCCGGTGCTCTCGCCGACAAGATCGTCGAGGCTGGGCGCGACTGATGATTAGCAGTACAGCTATCAGCGGTCAGCAGTTAGAAAAGGCTGATAGCTAGGGAAAGGAGGATCCAATGGCAGGCTATAGTGCACACGTCGACACGTTCGCCCGTGACAACCTGCCGCCGCGCGAGGCATGGCCGGAGTTGGTGTTCGACCTACCGGAGCTGCAGTATCCCGAGCGGCTGAACGCGGCCGGGGCGCTGCTCGATGACATGGCTGCGGGCGAGGCGGGGAGTAGGCCCTGCGTCCGTACCGACGATGGGGTGTGGAGCTACCGGGATCTCCTGGAGAAGGCCAACCGTATCGCGCGAACACTGGTCGAGGATATGGGGTTAGTGCCGGGCAATCGGGTACTCTTGCGTGCGGCCAACACGCCGATGTTGATCGCAGCGTGGTTCGGCGTGCTCAAGGCCGGTGGCGTTGTGGTTGCGACTATGCCGCTGCTTCGCACCCCCGAACTCGCCACTATTATCGATAAGGCTCAGATCAGCCACGCGCTGACCGACGCCCGCCTGACCGGCGAGCTCGAGAATGCTCGGGACAGGCATCCGATCCTCTCCAACGTTATGACCTTTGGTCCGGGTGGTGAGCTCGAAGCGCACATAGAGAAGGTGCAGCCTGACTTCGAGACGGTCGAGACCGCAGCCGAGGACGTGGCGCTCATCGCCTTTACCTCGGGCACGACCGGCAACCCCAAGGGTTGCATGCACTCTCACCGCGACGTCCTCGCGGTGTGCGACACGTTCGCGCGTCACCTGCTCGACCCGCAGCCGGACGAAGTCTTCACCGGGACGCCGCCCCTCGCCTTCACCTACGGCCTCGGCGGACTGGTGTTGTTCCCGTTACGTTTTGGCGCCTCGACCGTGCCGATCGAGCAACCGGGGCCGAAGGCGCTTCTGGGCGCGATCGAGGCTCACCGGGTGACCACGATGTTCACCGCGCCTACCGCCTACCGCGGGCTGCTGGACATGGTCGGCGAGGTAGATCTCTCCTCGCTCAGGAAATGCGTGTCGGCTGGCGAAAGCCTACCGCGCGCTACGTCTGACGCCTGGTTCGAGCGCACCGGCCTCAGGATCGTCGACGGCATCGGCTCTACAGAGATGCTGCACATCTTCATCTCGGCCGCCGGAGACGACATCCGCCCCGGCTCGACCGGTAAGCCGGTGCCGGGCTATCGGGCGATGGTTGCTGGTGACGACATGCAGCCGCTCCCGCCCGGTGAGGTCGGTCGGCTGGCGGTGCGAGGGCCGACCGGCTGTCGCTACCTTGCCGACCTGCGGCAGGCCGACTACGTCGTAGAGGGCTGGAATGTTACGGGCGACGCGTACAAGATGGATGAAGACGGATACTACTGGTTCCAGGCACGCACCGACGACATGATCATCTCCTCGGGCTACAACATCTCCGGGCCCGAAGTCGAGGCGGCACTGGTGGAGCATCCTGCTGTAGGTGAGTGCGCCGTCGTTGCTGCGCCCGACCAGGAGCGCGGCAACATAGTCAAGGCGTTCGTCGTTCCCCGCGAGGGGGTGACAGGTAGCGTGGAGTTGATGAAGGAGCTGCAGGACTTCGTGAAGAGCCGAATCGCCCCCTACAAGTACCCGCGTGCCATCGAGTTCATTGATGCGCTGCCAAAGACAGAGACCGGCAAGATCAAACGCTTCAAACTGCGCGAACGAGAGCTCGAACGAGCCGGCGCGCAAGGGAGTACGTCCTGAACACAGGTCCGCAATCAAACAGCGTCCGGAAACAGGGCGCGCTGGCGCGGTTTGAGGACGAGATCATCGTGAGGTTTGCCCACGTTGATCGGGCCGGGATCGTGTTCTACCCACGCTACTTTGAGATGATCAACCAGGTCGTCGAGGACTGGTTCGCCGGGCCGCTTGGTCAGGACTTCAGGAGCCTGCACGAAGAACTCAGTATCGGTGTACCGACGGTCAGCATCGAGTGCGAGTTCACGCGCCCTAGCCGTCTCGGCGACCGTCTGATCTTCAGGCTCGGCGTGGAACGGCTCGGAGGGAGCAGTTTTACCCTGGACGTCGTAGCCGACTGCGATGGCGAGCGGCGCGTGAGAGCCCGGCTGGTGCTAGTGTGTATCGACCTGGAGACCATACGCGTCAGACCGATCCCGGACCGGATCCGTGCCCGGATGTCCGCATTCGAGCTGAACCCGGGCGTGTAACGCCGAGCCGTCGTGCTCATTTATCGACTCATAAAGGGAGGACAAGGTGCAGAAGCTGCAACCACCAGGTTGGGCGAAGCCGAAAGGCTACGCCAACGGGGTCGTCGCGGAGGGACGGCTGGTGTTCGTCGCCGGACAGATCGGCTGGGATGAGACTGAGACCTTCCGGTCGGACGATTTCGTCGACCAGGTGCGCCAGTGCTTGGAGAACACCCTCGCAGTGCTGGCCGAGGCTGGCGCGGGTCCCGAACACGTCGCTCGTATGACCTGGTACATCACCGACCGCGAGGAATACCTGGGCAACCTGGAAGGTATGGGTCGAGTCTATCGCGAGCTGATGGGACAGCATTTTCCGGCCATGGCCATGGTCGAGGTTGCGGCACTCATCGAGTCCGAGGCAAAGGTCGAGGTCGAGACTACCGCTGTGGTTCCGGTCGAGCCGCGTTGAACGAGGGATAAGGACTCGCATCGTGAAGCGTCTCGGGCTTATACTTCATTCAGGTACGCGCGAAGGAGGTAGGTATAGTTACTAAGGAAGTAAGCGACTCTAGATCGAGCCGTCCTGAGGAGACGGACTTCCTCAACCTGGATGGGTTGCTCTCAGACGAAGAGCGCGCGGTGCGCGAAGAGGTTCGCGGGTTCGTGCGCGAGAAGATAAAGCCTTACATCCAAGACTGGTGGGAGAAGGCACTCTTCCCAAGGGAGATCGTACCGCAGATGGGAGCACAAGGATTGCTTGGTATGCACCTCTCCGGCTACGGGTGCGCCGGCAAGAGCGCTGTAGAGTACGGGCTGGCCTGCATGGAGCTAGAGGCCGGTGACTCGGGCTTGAGGACCTTCGTCTCTGTACAAGGGTCGCTTGCGATGAGCGCGATCCACAAGTTCGGCTCAGAGGAGCAAAAGCAGCAATGGCTGCCCCGGATGGCAAAGGGCGAGGCGATAGGCTGCTTCGGGCTCAGCGAACCCGAGGCGGGCAGCGACCCTGCGAGCATGAAGACCTTTGCCCGCAAGGACGGCTCTGACTGGATACTCAGCGGCCGGAAACGCTGGATCGGGATGGGAACAATAGCCGACGTAGCCGTGGTGTGGGCGCAGACCGACGATGGAGTACGCGGCTTCCTGGTCCCCACGGACACCTCAGGCTTCTCTGCCAAGGACATAGTGCACAAGGTGTCCATGCGCGCCTCCGGGCAAAGCGAGCTGCATCTCCAAGAGTGCCGGCTTCCCTCGGACGCCATGCTCCCGGAGGCCAAAGGCCTAAAGGGGCCGTTCGCCTCTTTAAACGAAGCTCGTTACGGGGTCATCTGGGGAGCGATGGGGGCGGCAAGAGATTGCTATGAGTGCGCGCTCGAATACTCAAAGAACCGCATCCAGTTCGGCAAGCCCATCGCCTCTTTCCAGCTCACCCAGCAGAAGCTAGTCCAAATGATGCTGGAGATTCAGAAGGGCACCATGGTCGCGCTGCACATAGGGAGGATGAAGGACGAGGGTACTTTACGCCCCGAGCAGGTATCCTTTGGCAAGCTCAACAACGTCAGGGAGGCAATAGAGATAGCACGCGAGGCGCGCACCATCCTAGGGGGGAACGGGATAACGTTAGAGTACCCTGTGATAAGGCACGCCAACAACCTGGAGAGCGTGAGGACCTACGAGGGGACGGACGAGGTGCACACCCTCGTGCTGGGACAGGCCCTTACCGGTATCCCTGCCTTCCGCTAACAGATGACTACCTCCAACGGAAGGTCACAGCCCCAGCCGAGTACGGTGAGCGAAGGAGTTCCTCCTTCCTCCCTCGGCACGCAGCCTATCGGCGGGATCTCGCGCATTATTGAGAACGTGTACCAGCTCAAGCTACCGGTACCTTTCCCGTTGAAGTTCATCGCGTCTTACCTCTTGCCCGGTGCGGGTGGATGGACGGTCATAGATCCCGGCTTCGACTACCCGCCGGCGCGGCGGGCGTGGGAGGCTGGCGCCGCCGAGGTCGGGCTGAACCTGGAGAGCGACATCGCCCAGATCGTAGTAACTCACCTGCACCCCGATCACATCGGGCTCGCCCGTTGGCTGGAGGAGCGCTCCGGCGCGCCGGTACGGATGCTCTCCGGGGAGATCGAGAACGCCCAACACGTCTGGGACCCGACGCGTGGTACGGAGTCCTTTGTGGAGTTCCTGATCAAGTACGGCATGGACGAGCAAACCGCAGAGGCAACGGCCGGCACCACGAGGCTCGGCGTGCGCCTCCCCGAGCAGATCGAGGCCCTGCATCCCGGAGACGTGATTCTGCTGGGGGATCATGAGACGCGTGTGATCCACACGCCCGGGCACTCCGACTACCACTTCGTCCTGCACGACGAGCGTCGGAGGCTCCTCTTTGCGGGCGACCAGGTACTGCTCCACATCACCCCGAATATAGGGCTCTGGACCTATACGGCCCCGCACCCTCTCGAACGCTACCTGGCTTCTCTTGAAGGGATGAAGGGGCTCGACGTCGATGTGGTGCTCCCGGGCCACGGCCCGCTCTTCCATGACCTCGACGGCCGCATAGATGAGCTTCTGGCCCACCACCAGGAGCGGCTCTCGGTCATGCGCTCCGCGCTCGACGGCGAACCGGCAACCCCCTACGAGGTGGCGCGCCTGGTCTTCCCCGAAGACCTCAGCGACCACCAGCTCCGTTTCGCGCTCGCCGAGACGCTCGCCCACCTCGAGCACCTCGTCTACGAGGGGAGGGCCGAGCGTCTGGAGGACGGCGTCGTGGTGAGCTACCGGGCCTCCTAGACCATGCTAGCCGGCCCCGAGGAACACGCGAAGCTAATCGAGACGGCGCGAGGCGAGTGGCCCGCGGAGCTCTTCGTGCGCGGCGGCATGATAGCGAACGTCTACTCTGGCGAGTTGCACAAGGGCAACGTCGCCGTCACCGGGGGTCGTATAGCCTACGTCGGGGAGGGTGAGCGAGCCGTCGGGCCCGATACGCAGATAGTCGACGCGAGAGGCTTGATCGTCTCTCCGGGGTACATAGAGGCGCACTTCCACCCGTGGGTTCTCTACAACCCCATAAGCCTCGTCGAGGGCGTGCTCCCTCTAGGCACGACCACGATCCTCGCCGACAACCTCTTCTTCTTCATGCAGATGGGCCCGGATGGGCTCCGGGCGATGATGGACGACCTCAAGGAGTTGCCACTCTCCTACCTGTGGATGGCCCGCCTGATCTCCCAGGCGAAGTTCCCCGGCGAGGAGGAGATGTTCGCGCTGGAGAGGATCGAGCCTCTTCTCCGGTGCAACGACGTCGTCGGGACGGCCGAGGTCACGCGCTGGCCCGCCCTGGCCGCCGGGGACCCGGCCCTGATCGCCGGCATCCGCGCGGCGAAGGCTTTAGGCAAGATCGTCGACGGACACACCGGGGGTGCCTCGGAGGCGCGCCTGCAACCGGTGGCGGCGGCGGGCGTGGACGCGGACCACGAGGCAATAACGAGAGAAGAGGTCCTCAATCGTCTTAGGCTCGGGATCTGGACGATGCTCCGAAACAGCTCCCTACGCCCCGATTTGCCGGAGCTCCTGCGCGCAGTTACCGAAGATGGCGTCAGCACACACCGGCTCATAATGACGACCGACGGTCCTGCCCCCGAGTTCATAGCCGAGCACGGGCTCGTGGACGGGATGCTTCGTGTAGCGGTCGAGAACGGCGTGCCGCCGATACAGGCGCTCCAGATGGTGACGATCAACCCGGCCACGCTGTTCCGGATTGACGGGCAGGTGGGCGGCATAGGGATAGGACGCCAGGCTGACCTCCTGCTCTTGCCTGACCTGACCTCGTTCCGCCCGGAGACGGTCCTCACTCGCGGGCGCATGGTCGCCGAAAATGGAAAGCTCACCGCCTCGCTGCCGCATCTCGACTGGGAACGGTACGGGAGCCGGCCAGGCTTCGACGGCGGACTTGAGCTCACCGACCCTTCGCTCTACCCGCTCAGGGCATCCGCCGTAACGGAGGCTGAGACGCCAACGATCCATTTGAAGTCCGCTGTGATCACCGAGCGGAGGGACGTGCGGGTCGGGGCAGAGGGCGGGCTCGTTACGCTGGACGGACAGAGTGGGCTGTTGTACGCCGCACTCGTGGATCGGGCGGGAGGTTGGATCTCGCGCACCCTCGTCTCCGGGTTCGCCGCGGACCTGGAGGGCTTCGCCAGCACGTACAACACCACCACACAGCTGCTCGTCATGGGGTGTCGGCCAGAGGCTATGGCCCAGGCAGCCCAGCGGGTCAGGGAGATCGGCGGGGGGATCGTGGTCGTGCGGGGAGGCACCATCTTCTACGAGCTTGCCCTTCCTATCACCGGCATGATGTCCGGCCTTTGCTTCTCGGAGGTGATCCTGCAGAACCAACGACTCTCTTGGACGATGACTGCAGAGGGGTATGAGCACCACGACATCCTCTACACCCTCCTGTTTCTTACGTGTGACTTCCTGCCCGCCTTACGCCTGACACCGCTCGGTTTGTTGGACGTGAAAACTTCCAGTATCCTGATGCCGCCCGAGCTGCTTACAGGACCGGCCGAACAGTAGCGATACGCGAGCCTCCCCTGTAAGTGTCCGTCCCCATGCTGTTCCCCCTCCTGAACGTTGTTGTGGAGGCGGGAGCATAATGTGCCCTAGGCTCAGGACGACCAGCAGGGGCTCGAAGCTTAG
>JADDPM010000094.1 GCA_016781885.1 Rubrobacter sp. | reverse complement strand
GGTGGCGGGGTTCGAGCCGCTGGACCTGTTGCAGTCCGTCCTGATGCTCATGCGCCAGCTTCAAGAGGGGCGGTGCGAGGTCGAGAACCAGTACGGCCGGGCCGTCCCCTGGGAGGGGAACCTGCAAGCTTTAAAGGCAATGGCCGAAGTCTTCGAGCTACGGCCTTACTTCGAGTGGCGGGGCCTGGGCTTCATCGCCCAGTCGGCTTTGAAGCTCTCCCCGGCGTACTCGGACTTCGACGCCGAGGTACGCTACTCCACGCCGGGCGTGCGGGTGGCTGACCCGAAGGCCTGCCAGTGCGGGGAGGTACTCAAAGGCGTGCTCAAGCCCCCGGAGTGCAAGGTCTTCGGCACGGCCTGCACGCCGGAGCGTCCTTTAGGCGCGCTCATGGTCTCCTCCGAAGGGGCGTGCGCCGCCTACTACAACTTCGGACGCAAGTCGTTCGAGAAGGTCGAGATAGGTTCCAGGCCGTGAGTGAAGGGAGAGAACAACGCGTCCTCGACGCGCTAGAGCAGGGCCGCCGCCGGCCGCCGAGGTTCACCGCTCCGCGCATAGACATGAGCCACGGAGCCGGGGGCAAGGCTAGCCACAAGCTAATAGAGGGCCTCTTGCTGCCGGCATTCAACAACCCGGCGCTCGCGCCGCTCTCAGACGCGGCCCTGATACCCTTCAGGGACGCCCGGCTGGCCCTCACAACCGATTCCTTCGTGGTGCGCCCTCTGGTCTTCCCCGGTGGTTCCATCGGAGAGCTCGCGGTCAACGGGACGGTGAACGACCTGGCGGTCTCCGGCGCCACACCGCTCGGGCTCTCTGCCGCCCTCATCATCGAGGAGGGGCTGGAGACCGAGGTGCTCACCCACGAGGTGGAGGCGATGGCCGCCGCCGCCGAGCGGGCCGGGATTTCCATCGCCACCGGCGACACCAAGGTGGTCGAGCGCGGGAAGGGCGACGGACTCTACGTCGTCACCGCTGGGGTGGGGGTTGCGGATCCGGAATTGAACCTATCCTCCGCATCCGTTCGTCCCGGAGACAAGATCTTATGCTCCGGTACTTTAGGCGATCATGGGACGGCCATCCTGATCGCCCGTGGCGACCTGGAGCTCGAAGCCGAAGTCCTCTCGGATACACGTCCTCTCACCCCGCTGGTGAAGGCGCTCAAGGATGTTGCAGGGTCGGAGCTGCACTTCATGCGAGATCCCACACGTGGCGGTGTGGGGACGGTTCTGAACGAGCTCGCCCGCGACTCGGGGTTCGGGGTTGCGCTGTGGGAGGAGAAGCTCCCGATTCGGGAGGTCGTGAACGGGGCGTGCGAGATCCTGGGCATAGATCCCCTCTACGTCGCCAACGAAGGCAAGCTGCTCGCCATAGTTGCTCCTGAAGCAGCAGACGCCGCCCTCGAAGCGTTGCGTAACACCGAAGGTGGCGAGGACGCCCAGATCATCGGCGAGGTGCGCGAGGAGCCGGCACGAATGGTCCTCATGCACACCCAGTTTGGCGGCACCCGCATGATAGACATGCTCGTCGGTGACCCACTACCCAGGATCTGCTAGGCTCGAGAATGGACATCGAGGTCTTCCGTTCCGAGAATTTGCCTCAGATGCAGCGCTACGGTGAGGCCCTCGAAGCTGGTATCGTTCGAGGCAATATGGGCAGCCTGGTCGTGCTCAAGCTTGGTCCCGGTCTAGAGTTGGACGAGCACGTTCACGAACAGGAGCACGTAGGCGCGGTGCTCACGGGCGAGTTCAGCTTCACGGACGGCGACCAGGAGACGGTTCTGCACGCCGGCGACGTATATCGCATCCCGCCAAACGTGAGGCATGGCGTGCGTTGTACAGGTCACGCCCTCGTCGTGCAGACGCGAGCCGATCTGCAGATAGAAACGCGCTCCGCGTAGGTGGCGATGTGGTTGGATACTGAGGCTCTCGCCGCCCGGAGTAGGGAGAAGATTCTCCGACGGAACGAGGTTTTCGAAGCCTTCTTCCAGAGGGAGGTTCCCCGCCTTGCCGAAGCCTGCCACCAGATGTCCCGCAAGTTCCTGGCGGGTGGGCGACTTTTGACCTTCGGCAACGGTTCGGCTGCTACTGACGCCCAGCACGTCTCCGTCGAGTTCGTGCACCCGGTGATCGTCGGCAAGCGGGCCCTGCCGGCGCTGGACCTTGGCCCGGACTTCGAGACCCGCCTGCCGGTCGTGGTGCGGCCGGAGGACATGGTGATGGGCTTTGCTTTCCCAGAGGCGGACCCGGCAGTGGAGCGAACGCTGCGGGTGGCGCGGGAGCGGGGAGCGCTGACGTTTGCCCTGACGGGGGAGGCCGGTGAGTACTCCTTCGCGCCGCCGGACGGGGACCCCTTCGTGATCCAGGAGGTCTTCGAGGTTCTCTACCACCTGCTCTGGGAGACGGTCCATGTGTACTTCGAGCACCGCGAACAGGGGCATGAGGTGGGAGCCTCTTCCTTCCTCTACCCCTTCCTGGGTAAAGGAGAGCAACTACTTGAAGGGGTCGTTGACGAGGTGCAGGGCTCGATGCTTCAGAAGATGGAAGAGGTGAACGGCATGCGAGCCGCCGTAGCTGAGACGGAGGTAGGCGCCATCTCCGAGGTCGCCGTCGCTATCGCCGATCGGCTGGAGCGGGGAGGTAAGCTCATCGCGTTCGGCAACGGTGGTTCTGCCACGGACGCCAACGACCTGGTTGCGGACTGCACGACACCACCGTCGGGCTTCGAGCCCATCCCGGCGGTCTCGCTCTCCGCTGAGCCGGCAAATGTCACCGCCATCGCCAACGACGTAGGCGTCGAGTCCATCTTCTTACGCCAGCTCATCGCCCATGCCCGTCCGGAGGATGTGGCGGTTGGGATCTCCACCAGCGGCGGTTCGCCGAACATCTTGTCCACGCTCGCGGAGGCTCGCAAACGAGGGCTCCTTACGGTAGGCATCGTAGGCTACGATGGAGGGCGGATCGTGAGCGAGCGGCTCACGGACCATGCGATAGTCGTGCGCTCGGACTATGTCCCGCGTATCCAGGAAGTGCAGGCGTCCGTCTATCACGTGCTGCGCGTCCTTTTGGAGGAACTGCGGGAGCGGTAGCTAGATAAAGCACCCTCGTCCCATCCATCCGACCTGGACGGGCTTGCCCTCCTCGACGATCACGGGTACCGTGCGGTTGCCGCCCGTAAGACGGAGCATCCGCTCGTAGGCCCCGCGATCCTGCTCCACGTCGTACTCCACAAACTCTGCTCCGCGCCATTCGAGGTCTTCGCGAGCGGCCGCGCTGTAAGGACAACCAGAGGTGGTGTAGAGCTCTATCTGCATGCTTCGATTCTAGCAAAACACTCGCGATCGGGTGCTGCGGCCGGGACCGACTTATAGTGGAAGCGAGATGTGAAAAAGTAGCAAACTCGCAAAGGTAGCCTTCAGACGCCCGCAACTACTTGAAAAGTCCTTTCTAGGATCCACCTGTGCCCTCAAGCGTCGCGGTGCTAATTAGCGACATCCTACATAAGAGGCAGAAGCACACTACGTCTACATCGCGCAGATCCGCAAAACCTATAACTTCATCTGGGGGATAGACTCCAGGGAGTTGGGCCGGACCTAGGCTGCCGTGAACTGTCGCCGCGGAGCCCTCAAGCAGAGGGCTGTCCTATCAAGGGCACGCAGCCAACTACAGCAACCCTTGTTGTCTTAGTTTCAAGCGATCCTCGAGCGTCTTGGGTTGAACGCAAGGTTCCACGACCTACGACTCTCGTGCGCTACAATTAGATCCATGAAGAGGCAGCATCTCAAAGAGGTCCAGGAAGTGCTCGGACACTCGAGCGCGGCCATAACCCCGGGCATTTACAGCCACGTGATCCCCGGCAGGGGAGAGGGCGACGACATCGTCATGGACGAAGCCCTCTCGTGAGCTACTGCTGCCATCTGATTTGGGATTTCAGGCGAGTCCCTTTTAAAATGCCCGTTTTCCAGATGCTTTACCTCATGCGCCCGTAGCTCAGCAGGACAGAGCAGCGGACTTCTAATCCGCGGGTCGCAGGTTCGAATCCTGCCGGGCGCGCCTCAGAAAGTGGCGGATTTGCAGGCAAAACTTGGCACAGACAAAGAGTTGAATCCGTACGTCGGTGCCGTGTACACCAATTACTACACCAACGGGGCTGAGGTTACCCAAACGATGGTTAGGAGGACGGTGAGTAACAAGCTTTTGCGAGCAAACGGCGACGCTACAGATTGCTCCTACTCCTCGGGCGGTGCATTTAAGGTCTTGACGCCGACCAGGTTAGTAAGGATCGGCATATGTCGTACGTGAAGACGCCGGCTTCGATCTTTGAGGACGGATGATCGAGGCGGCTATCGGGAAGATGGCGGAGGAACTCGCCTCCGTCGTGGTCCGGACCGGGGCACGCAAGCTGAAGCGAAACTTCTTGGGTACGCCCGCCGAGCAGGGCATGCGTAAGGTCTACGCGAGAGCTATCGCCAGCATGCTCGCCGAGGTCAAGAGTGCTAGCGGCGAAGAGGTGGATCCTGAGAAGCTGAAAGTCGCCGAGACGGTGCTCCGAGATCTCTTTTCCGACGAGGATGCCGCCGCCCTCCTGTTGACTGTCACTCTAGGACCTGGCCCCGTTCCGGTGGCTATGTTGCGCGCCCGCGCCCTGGAGCTCGGATACGAACCGAAGACCCTCCCGTTCGTCTTCGAGTGGGGGATGGAGACGCTCGAGGAGAACGTTTTCGAGGAGTTCGTATCCGAGGCCCGTAAGGAGCGCAGTCCGATCCAGCCCCTCGTCAACGAGGAGTTGCTCTCCGCGGTCCGAGCCCTCAGCCGAGGGCAACAGCTCGGAGTAGGGATACCACCAACCGGCCTCTACCCGCCCCTTCCAGACCTGTTCGTCGGCCGGGAAGCCGCGCTCGAGGACCTGAAGCGTGGACTCCTAGAATCCTCCGAGGAGCGCGATGCCCGCATGCAGGCGATCACCGCGCTGCGCGGCCTGCCGGGAGTCGGAAAGACGACTGTGGCCGCGGCGCTGATCCGCGACGAGGAGATTCTCGTCGCCTTCCCCGATGGGGTCCTGTGGACCTCCCTCGGTCTCGAACCCGACACGCTCCCGAAGCTGTTGGCCTGGGGCGACTCGCTGCGGCCGGGCTTGATCTCCGGGGGCCGAAGTGTCGAGGAGGCCTCCGGGCGCCTGGCAGCGCTGCTGCGCGACAAGAGGGTCCTCTTGGTAGTGGACGACGTCTGGGAGGCCGCCCACGCCCGACCATTCGAGGTTGGGGGGCCTGGCTGCGCGACGCTCTGCACCACCCGCCAGGACCGCGTCGCCAGGGCCTTGGCGAGCAGACCCGAGAGCGTCCACGTTCTCGATGTCCTCTCCGAAGAGGATGCGGTCACGCTCTTCGAGGGGCTGGCCCCGCAGGTGGCGGCCAAGCATCCGGCCGAGGTGCGCCGCTTAGTGCGAGCCCTCGACAGGCTTCCTTTGGCTGTCAGGGTGGCTGCCGGGCTCCTGAGCGCCGAGGCCGACGCGGGCCTCGATGTCGAGGAGCTGCTTGAGGAGCTAGCGCAAGGACTCGCCGTTCTCGAGGCGGAGGCTCCCCCGGACACCGCGGGAGCCGAGACCGCGCGCGAAGGGTCCCCTGCCAAAGTGCTCGCCCTATTGCGCAAGAGCACTGACCGCCTGACCGACGCCGACCGCTCGCGCTTCGCGTGTCTTGGGGTTTTCGCCCCCAAGCCAGCCGCCTTCGACTTGGTGGCTGCCCAGGCGGTGTGGGGCAGGCAGGGCGCCGAGGAGACTGTGCGCGCTTTGGTCGCACGAGGCCTCTTGGAGCCTGCTGAACCTGGCCGCTTCCAGCTGCACGCCGTGTTAAGGGCGTACGCCAGGTATCTGCTCGAGCGAGACGGGGAGGCAGGCGTCGCACGTGAGGCACGCTTCCGGCACGCGACCCACTACTTGGCAGTGCTACGCCGTGCGAACGAGCTCGGCGAAGGGGACGACGACGACCGGCGGCAGTCACGAGAGCTCTTCGACCGCGAGTTGGACAACGTTAGGGCCGGGCAGGCGGGGGCGGCGAAGCACGCCGGCGAGGACGACGACGGGGCGCGGCTCTGCAGCGACTATGCCGAGGCTGCCGCACGCTGGCACGGGACGCGCCTCACAGCCCGGGAGCTGCGGGCGTGGTCCGAGGCAGGCTTGGACGCTGCCCGGCGCCTAGGCGACGAAGACGCCGAGGCCGGGCATCATTATCAGGTCGGCAACACCCACTACGTGCTGGGCAGTGCGGAAAGCGCGTTCACCTCCTTCGCGGCGGCCCGCGAGATCTACCGTCACCTGGGCAACCGCGTCCTCGAAGGCAGGGTGGTAGGAGCCATGGCTTACTGCCGCGTGCTGCTCGGCGACTACGGACACGCGGCCGACCTTTACCGAGAAGCCCTGCGAATCCTCGACGGGTTGCCCGACGGCCTCGTCGACAAGGCCAAGGTTTTCGGCAACCTCGGCAATCTGTACAAGAACCTTGGGGACGCCGAGCGTGCCGAGGAGGCCATTACGGAGGCAGCGGCTATCTTCCGTGAAGCCGGGGACCGTAAGCAGGAGATGATCGCCCTCAAGAATTTCGGCGCGGTGCGTCACTACCTCCGTGGGGACGTTGCCGGGGCGAAGGAGCTCTACACTCGAGCCTTGGACGTCTTCCGCGAGCTGCACGCCAGGTACGACGAGGCGATAGCCCTCACCGACCTCGCGCGCGCCCACGTTGATCTCGGAGAATACGAAGCCGCGGAAGAGCGAGCGCAGCAAGGCATCCAGCTCGCCCGCGAGTTCGGCGACAAGGGTCTCGAGGGCTGGACGCTAGGCATCCTCGGCCGCGCCCGCCGCGGCCTCGGTGATTCAGCCGGTGCCCGGGGTCTCTTCGAGCGGCAGCTCGAGGTGTCGCTCGAGACCGGAGAGAGGAGGCTCGAAGCCAACGCGCTCGGCCTCCTGGGAAGCCTAGCCGCCCACTCCGGCGACCTCGAGGGCGCCTTGGGATTCCTTGAGCAGCGCCTCGAGATCGCCCGCGAGGTCTCCCTCTCTCGCGTCGAAGGGCCCACGCTGTTCGAGATCGCTTCCATCCATCACAAGCGGGGCGACTACCAAGAGGCCGTGCGCGCAGCAGAGGCAGCGCTCGATGTCCTCGAGGGCACGGACGAGACGAAGGCCGCCGAGGTTAGGGAGGTCCTGAGCGATTGGCGCGAGCGCATCTCCGGCGCTTAGACACGGTCGCACTCTAGGCTACGGCCCTGTGTTGTGATCGTCAAGATAAGGCGCTCTCCATGGCGGCTACAGCTTCACTTTGCATGTTGGGCAGTACATGGGAGTAAGTGTCCAGTGTGATCGCTATGGCGGCATGCCCTAGAAGTTCCTGGACGATCTTGGGGTGCACGCTCTTCCCGAGCAGCAGCGTGGCGCAGGTATGGCGCAGGTCGTGCAGGCGCACGGAGCGGGGGAGACCGGCGCGTTCGAGGAGTGGCTTGAACGAGCGCGCGGTCAGGTTTTTGGCGCTCATGGTTGTGCCCCTCTGAGAGGAGAACACGAGGCCGTTATCTTGCCAGAGAGTACCGACGTGGAGCCTCTCAGCGTTCTGGACCGCTCTGTGGCGCTTCAGTGCTCCTATAGCTCGCGCGGAGAGCTTCACGTTGCGCCCCTTACCATTCTTCGGGGGCTCGAAGATATGCCCGCGCTCTTTGGTTTCCGAGAGCGTGCGCCGCACCGATAGCTTCCCACCCTCCAGGTCAACGTCTTCCCACTTGAGCCCCAACAGCTCGCCCTCTCGAAGACCCGCGGTGAGCGCCACAACGTACAGGGCCTCGAAACGCTCGCCGTGCGCGGCCTCGAGCAGACACTGTGCCTGCTCCGCTGTGAGCGGGTTGACCTCCTTTTTCTTGGGTCTTGGGGCCTTCACGCCCTCCGTTACGTTACGAGGTATTAGTCCGTCGGCTACGGCGTCTTTCAGCGCCTTGGAGAGCGTGATGTGGATGTAGTTCACCGTACGAGACGCGAGGCCGGCGTAAAGCTTGTCGCGGTAAAGGGCGCGTGCGTGAGTCGTGGTGAGGTTCTTTAGCTTCATGCGCCCAAGTGCGGGCTTCAGGTGGACCCGGACTATCTGCTCATACCGCTCCCAAGTCCTCTGCCTCACGGTGTCCCGCACCGAATCGTTCAACCAGCGGTCGAGGTACGCGCTGACGGTGAGTGTCCCAGCGTCGAAGATGAGCCCCTTGTCGCGGCTGGCGAGGGCCTCGGCAAGTTTCTCTGCTGCATCCTTACGTGTCTTGCCATAGATAGCCTTGCGCTTTGAGCCGCTAGCGGTCTGCACACTGTAGCGGGCCATGTAGAGCCCGTCCTTGCGGCGAGTGATGCTCCCCTCGCCGTTGCCTCGCTTACCCAACATCCTCTCCTTTCAGCAGCTCGTGGGGCTCGACGCCGAGAGCCTGGGCCAGCTTCCGTATCGTGCGGGCCTGGGGCTCTACTTGGTTGCGCTCGATCCTTATGATCGTGGTGACGCCCACGCCGGATTTGTCGGCTAGCTGCTGCTGGGTCAGCAAAGCGCGTTTGCGCGTTTCCCTTAGCTTGTCGCCGATGTACAGCACGGTGAGCATTGTAGCCAAGCCCCTTTACATCTGTCGTCTACCCACGCGAATTATACTATATAACTATCACTAAATATAGATTTATGGTATAATTAGGGTGTCAAAAAAAGAAATGGCCCCGGCGGTGTTGGTAGCACCCCGAGGCCCGACCACCAGGAGGTAAGGTCCTGATGGCAGAGAGCAGTTTAGCGCGTTCCGCGCAACAGTCCCCGGAGATGGTTGAGTGCTTCCGGCACGAGGGCGCGGAATGCCCCCGCTGCGACGGCTCGGGCTTCAGGCCCCGCAAGTGCTGCGCCGCGTGCGGCGAGGCGGCGGGCAG
>JADDPM010000093.1 GCA_016781885.1 Rubrobacter sp. | reverse complement strand
TCTGGAACTCCTTTATGTTCTGGTAGCCGGTCGTCGCCATGCTGGTCCGCAAGGCGCCCATCAAGTTCCGGGTACCGTCGTTCTCGTGGGCGGGGCCGGTGAGGATCTCCTCTAAAGTGCCGGTGATGCTCGTCTTGATCCTGGTCCCACGCGGCAGCGTCGGGTGGAAGGTAGCCATTCCCCACGAGTAGCCGCGTCCGGGCGCCTCCTCGGACTTGGCGAAGGCGCTCCCGAGCATCACCGCGTCCGCGCCGCAGGTCACGGCCTTGGCGATGTCACCCCCGGTGCGCATCCCGCCGTCCGCGATGACGTTGACGTACTCGCCAGTCTCCAGATAGTGGCGCATGCGCGCCGCCGCCGCGTCGGCGATGGCGGTCGCCTGGGGCACCCCTATACCCAGCACGCCGCGCGTGGTGCAGATACGACCAGGCCCCACGCCCACGAGAACACCCACGGCCCCGGTGCGCATGAGGTGCAGAGCCGTCGAGTAGCTCGCGCAGCCGCCGACGATAACCGGCACGTTCAGGCTCGGGATGAAATCCATGAGGTTGAGCGGCTCCACAGTCTTCGAGACGTGCTCGGCGGAGACGACGGTCCCCTGGACGACGAGGACGTCGAGGCCGGCCTCTATGGCGGCCCGATGGTAACGCTCGACGCGCTGGGGGGTAAGGGACGCGGCCGCTATGACACCCTGGTCCTTTATCTCCTGCACGCGCCGGAAGATAAGCTCTTCTTTTATGGGCTCGGCATAGATCTCCTGCATCATGCGCGTGGCCTTGTGCCCCGGCAGGCTCGCTATCTCCTCAAAGACCGGCGCCGGGTCCTCGTACCTCGTCTGTAGCCCTTCGAGGTTTAGTACCGCGAGGCCGCCGAGCTTACCTATAATCCCCGCCGTCTTTGAGTCTACGGCGGCGTCGAGGGCGCTGGCGAGGCAGGGTAAGTCGAGTTGCAGGTTGCCCAGAGACCAGGAGATGTCCACGTCCTCCGGGTCACGCGTCCGGCGGCTCGGGACGATGGCGATCTCGTCAAGCCCGTACGCCCGCCGACCCGTCTTTCCTTTGCCTATCTCAATATCCATCCGGGTTCAAACCGCCTTTCTCGTCGTTATAGTGAGGTACACGAAAGCCCACGGGGCCTCCCCCCGTGGGCTCTGGTCGCTTCTTATCCACTGAGTACCGCAATCTCGCGCTAGGTTAACCTCCGAGGCCCATATGGTCAAGGCGCACCGGTACTGTGCCAACCCCCCGATTGCTACTTTCTGGCTCTCTCACAGAGAGGCGAAAGCTCACAGGATTTCTCCTTGTGAGCTTTCGCCACAGCCAACTGTAGAGCACCGCAACTTCAGCCTGAACCATGCCCTATATAGCCGCCGGGCAGAGGAGACTTGAAAGGTCTAGAAGATCCCCAGTATCCTGAGCAATACTATAATCAGGATAACCGCCACAATGAGGCCAATTATTCCGCCAACGCCTCCCTGCACCCTCTTACCTCCCCTCTAACGACATAACGTTTCAGCCACCGATAGCAGCATACTAATTCCAAGCCCCGCGAACAGTACCGTAAGGTCGGATCACCCAAAAATTGTCAGAAAACTTTAGGGCACTTCTCCGAGCCCCGCTGACTAAGGCGACTCGTGAACATTTAGAAAAGACCCACTATCCTGAGTAAGATTATGATCAGGATAACTACCACTATAAGGCCAACAATTCCGCCTACTCCGCCTCTCATACCCTTACCTCCTTTTCCGCTGCCACATCGCCCCGTACTATACCCGTACCCGGGCGCTTGAAACAATATATCTTAAAAGAACATAAGAAAGTTAAAAAAGGCGACGCCCTTGTGGACGCCGCCCGAAAAAGATCCCTGTGGGAGAGACCTTACATCATGCCGCCCATGCCACCGCCGGGCATGCCAGCGGGCGCCTCCTCCTCGGGCTCGGCGACGACGACCTCGGTGGTGACGATGAGGCTGCCGATGGAGGCTGCATTCTGCAACGCGCTCCTGGTAACCATCGCCGGGTCGACGACGCCAGCCTGCACGAGGTCCTCATACTCGTTGCTCAGGGCGTTGTAGCCGAACGCGCCGCTCTGGCCCCGGACGTTGTTCACCACGATGGAGCCATCGGCCCCGGCGTTAGAGGCGATCTGACGGATCGGCTCCTCCAGAGCCCGGTGGACGATCCTCGCCCCGGTCTTCTCGTCGCCGTCGAGCGATTCGAGCATATCGGTGACGGGGGCCTGGGCATGCAAGAGCGCGACGCCGCCGCCCGGCACGATGCCTTCTTCGAGGGCCGCACGGGTCGCTGAAAGGGCGTCCTCGACGCGGTGCTTCGTCTCCTTGAGCTCGGTCTCGGTAGCGGCGCCCACCTTGATGACGGCCACGCCGCCGGCGAGCTTGGCGAGCCGCTCCTGGAGCTTCTCGCGGTCGAAGTCCGAGTCGGTGTTCTCTAGCTCGGCCCGGATCTGGTTGATCCTGCCGCGTATCGCCTCGGCGTCGCCGTCGCCGTCCACGATGGTCGTGTTGTCCTTAGTGATGACGACCTTGCGCGCCCGTCCGAGCTGGTTGAGCTGGGTGTTCTCGAGCTTGAGCCCCAACTCCTCGGTGATGACCTCGCCGCCGGTGAGGATCGCGATGTCCTCCATCATCCTCTTGCGCCGGTCACCGAAGCCCGGAGCCTTTACGGCGGCGGCGGTGAACGTACCGCGCAGCTTGTTGACGATGAGGGTAGCGAGCGCCTCGCCTTCAACGTCCTCGGAGATGATGAGCAGCGGGCGGTTGCTCTGCATGACCGCGTTAAGGATCGGGAGCACATCCTGGACGTTGCCGATCTTCTGATTCGCAATCAAGATGTAGGGGTCGTCGAGGACGGCCTCCATCCGCTCCTGGTCGGTCACGAAGTACGGGGAGAGGTAGCCCTTGTCGAACTGCATACCCTCCGTGAACTCGAGGTCCATCCCGAAGGTCTGCGACTCCTCGACGTTGACGACGCCGTCCTTGCCGACCTTGTCGATAGCCTCGGCGATGACGTTGCCGATCTCCTCACTGCGCGCGGAGATGGCGCCGACGCGGGCGATCTCGTTCTTCTCGGAGATCTCCGTCGCTTGGCTCTGTATGGCCTCGACCGCCGCGTTCACGGCCTTGTCGATGCCGGCTCTCAGGATGACCGGATTCGCGCCGGCGGCAACGTTCTTGAGCCCCTCGCGCACGATGGTCTGGGCTAGAAGCGTCGCCGTGGTCGTCCCGTCGCCCGCGACGTCGTTGGTCTTGGTCGCGACCTCCTTGACGAGTTGCGCACCCTGGTTCTCGAAGATGTCCTCTAGCTCGATCTCCCGCGCAATAGTCACGCCGTCATTGGTGATGGTCGGCGTGCCGAACTTCCTGTCCAGGACCACGTATTGGCCCTTAGGACCGAGCGTTACCTTGACCGCGTCGGCGAGCTTGTTGACCCCCGCCTCCAGCGCCCGGCGCGCGTCCGTATCGAACCTTAGCTCTTTGTGAGCCACTCTTGACCTCCTCTGCTAGACTGCAACCTACACGCGGCGAAATTACCGCTTTCGGCACTCTTCCCACGAGAGTGCCAACACGCGAAGTATAGTCCGCGGCGGGTTACAATTCAAACCATGAGCGTGTTCCGCACAGACAGGATACCGAGCCTCAACCGGCTACCCAAAGAGCTCGGCCGCGAGCAGCGCCGGTGCGAGGTTTGTGGCGAGACCACCGAACACATTTTGTACCGGGTGCCGAAGAAGGTGGCTTTCGTGTACCTCAAGGACCATCCCGAGAACGTACACGCCACCTGCATCAGGTGCGCCCGCAGCACCATCCTTGATGGCGAAGAGCGCAAACGGGTGCTCTCGTTAACCCGTTAACGTAGAAGCAGCGCGGTCGATGCTCCTTGTGCTTCGACGGTCCGTATCCTCGCGTTCAGCGCGGACATCCCGCAGCATCTTCTCGACGATAAGCTCGTCGGGGTTCTTGATCGTATCGTTCCCGTCACGCCCTATACTGGCCAGCCTTTAGGGAGCGCTACTCTCCATCCTCGGGCTTACCGGGAGTCCCTGACGGAGCGCTCTTCTCTTTCGGTTCCCGTTCGTCAGGCTCGCTGTTCTTCTTGCTCGCCGCCGGAGTCTTTGTGATGCCGGGGGCGGACCGGCTCTCTTTGGGGCTTTTGTTCCTGGTGGAATTGGGAGGCTTCTTTCGTTTCTTCTGGTCCGGGAAGTCTCGTTCGTCGCGGTGCTTTATCGTTTTGGCTTCGTAGATCACGTCCGCGAGTATGGAGGCATGTGATCGTTTGAAAGGCCCGGTCAGAAAAGGCTGGGGTTCGCCGCGAGGCTCCGGTTGCGGAATGCTCACCCCGCCGGACGGATGAGAGGTCCGGTAGCTCTCCCGGGCGGAACCGTTCTCGTTGCGAGCGGGGCTGCCGGCGCGGTGTCCTTCCCTCGTCTCGGGTATGCTCTTCGGGCTCGCTTTGTGTACCTTTCTCTTCTTGACGGCCTTCTCGTTCTCCATCTCGGGCGAATCTTTGTGCGCGGTCTCCTCGCGCTCTGTAGGGTGGTTGTGGAGGATCTCTCTGAAGACGGGCTGGGACGGGGGTCGTCCGGGTCGGCGGTATCGAGGTCGGGGGTCGTGCCGGGGGAATCGGGGGCGGGCCAGGAGGGCTCGCCGGTGGAGGGTTCGGGGACGGGGCTTTGCGGGGCCTCGCAGTAGGAGACGTCCGTGCCGCCGGAGACCGCGCCGCCGTTCTGTTCGAGCCAGAGGAGGAGCGGGTAGGGGTTCATCGCGCCGGACTTAGGGGTGGCCCGGTCTCCGCTCCCGTCGTACCAGCCGAGGTGCAGGTGGAAGGGAACTTGCCCCGGGTGCCTTCCGGGCCCTCGCCCGTATCGCCGACGGTCCCGATCTTCTGTCCCGCCCGGACTTTCGTGCCGATGGGGAGCATGTTCTCCTCGTCCATGTGAGCGTAGTAGAAGAGGTCGCGCTCCTTGATCGGGCCGGCGTCGTAGGCGGCCTCGAGCATTACTGTGTAGCCGCCGAGACGGTTCCAGCCGTTCTCGTTGGTCCTCTTGACCGGGACCAGGGTACCGTCCGTGATCGCGAACTCCGGCGTTCCTGCCGGGCTCATCAGGTCGCTCCCCTCGTGTCCGCCCTGCGGACGCGCCGCCCCCCACGTATCGTCGTAGGAGTTGAAGTACTCCTCCGGCAGCGGGAAGACGACCCTGCTGCTCCTCGGAAAGTCCCCGAGGTCCCCGCAGACCGGCCCGCCAGAGTCTCTGCTGGACGGTCGGTAGAAGACGGGAACCTCGAGCGTTTCCTCGTTGGGTTTATCCGGCATCCCGGCTAGCAAGCGCTTGCTCAGATCCGGCGCGGGCTCCGCCAAGTTGCGCAGGTCCGGCGCCTCCCGCTCCGGGACCTCCCCCTCCGGGACCGGCCTCCCCACCGTCGGCTCCGAGGTCTTCGCGACAGGCTCCGCGGGCACCGTTTGCAGGAAGAGAGGTTCCGCGCCCAAGACGCCACCCAGCTTCAGTATCGCCATTAACACCGCCACGGCGAGCATGGCGTAGCATGATCTCGCGAACCTTGAACTCTCCAGCAAGCTTACTCCCTCTCCAAGCCGCGACGTCCGGTAACCAGACGAAGCGCCAGACGACGACCGGGCACTCGGACACTCTTGCAGAGCAGTTATAATCCGTCAATAGGACTTCGCCAGGGTAGCGGAGAGCAAGAACTATGTCAGGCCAACCCGCGAGACGCGAGGATGCCGCGCTGAACGCTCAGACGCTGCGGGCGTTGAGACCGAGGTAGTCCGGGAAGGGGATGGCGAGGGTATTTGGGGCGGCAGCCCCAATCATAGCCGCGTTGTCGGTACACAGCTCGGGCGGCGGGATGACGAGCTTTACCCTGCGCTCCTCACATTCCTCCATCAGCCTCCGGCGCAACGAGACATTAGCGGCCACGCCCCCGGCGACTACGAGGGCGGAGGCGTTGTGCAGGTCGGCGGCACGCAGGAGCTTGCGGCTTAGCGCCTCTACGACGGCAGCCTCGTAGCCGGCGGCGAGGTGCGGCAGTTCTTCCCGGACGTCTCCCTCGTCGAGCGCCTTGAGCTTGTAGAGGAGGCTAGTCTTGAGGCCGGAGAAGCTGAAGTCGAGGCTACTCCTCTCCTTTAGGGCGACGGGAAAGTCGTAGCGTGTAGGGTCCCCGCCTTGCGCGGCCTTTGAGAGGGCGGGGCCGCCGGGGAAGCCCAGACCGAGCATGCGGGCACCCTTGTCGAGGGCCTCGCCGGCGGCGTCGTCGAGGGTCTGGCCGAGGAGGGTCATGCCGCTCTCCGTCACGGAGTAGAGGGCGGTGTGGCCGCCGGAGGCGATCAGGGCTACGAAGGGCGGATCGAGCGTGGGGTCGGCGAGGTAGGCGGCGGCGACGTGGCCTTCGAGGTGGTTGACGGGTACTAGGGGGAGCCTCCGCGCGTAGGCGAGTCCCTTGGCCGCCGAGAGGCCGACGAGCAGCGCGCCGATGAGACCGGGACGTACCGTAACGACGACGCGCTCTACCTGGTCGAGACTAGTCCCGGCGTCGTCGAGCGCCTTCTGTACGACCCCGTCGATGCGTTCGAGGTGGGCGCGGGAGGCCACCTCGGGAACGACGCCGCCGTAGCGGGAGTGCTGCGTCTGGGTGTGGACGACGTTCGAGAGGGCGCGTCGCCCATCCGGTTCGAGAACGGCGGCGCAGGTGTCGTCGCAAGAGGTCTCGATAGCCAGGATCATGCGTTGTTTATAGCATCTCGGCTAACCATTTCATGCCGGCAACGGTTCGGGACCGGCCTATCGCGAGCGTTCGCAGATCAAGTGTATGTGCTGGCCGAGGGAGGCGAACGGCTCTTGCTTGCGCAGCTCTCTGCACCTCCGAAAGACCGTCTAGACGATCCCGGCTTCGCGCGTCTTCCGGCAGGTGATCGT
This sequence comes from Rubrobacter sp., assembly GCA_016781885.1. Lineage (GTDB taxonomy): Bacteria > Actinomycetota > Rubrobacteria > Rubrobacterales > Rubrobacteraceae > Rubrobacter_F. Next base: position 1,936 of record JADDPM010000093.1, on the reverse strand, counting down.
GGAAGATGCGGATGCCGGACCCGGATCTCACCGCGAGCCCGTACTCGTCGAGCCGCTCGCGGACGGTCTCCTCGGCGAGCGGCGTGGCTCCATCGCCCCATCCTCGCGAGTAGTACCCTTCCCTGCGCTCTCGCAACGCCTCGACGAACTCTCCGCTAAAAACTTGCTTGAGCAGGACAGCGTTGCGGTTGTAGAACATCAGCGAGAGACTCCCGCTGGGGGCTTCATTAGCTCGACGAAGCATCCCAACGTCGATTTCGGGTCCGCGAGCCATTCGAGAACGCTTGGCACGCCACGATGTCGAACCCACCGTCTATCGAGCTCTTCAAGTCCTGGGTAGAAGAATGCACCGTCGTGACGCAGTTCGAGAGGTTCGCTTCGCGGACATGCTCTTCGGCTCTGTCCAGCATCTCCCGCGACGGGTCGCACAGGAGGACCCTGTTACCCAAATTTGCCATACGGACAGCCATCCGGCCTGCGCCGCCGCCCGCGTCGAGGATGGAGAGCCCTCCGCGTGAGACGGAGGGAGCTCGTCCGAGAGGTCTCCCATAGCACGCGCTCCCTGACGTACCCCTTGGAAGAGCTGTAGATCTCCTCCTCGAAGCTCGCCGCTACGCCGTCGAAGTCGGTGTCGGATCTGATGCTCTCCTTTTGAAGCTCCACTTCCCTGAGCTAGCGCTGTCCTACGCTGTAGAGCCACCTGACCGACTATACTGGGTTTTATGAGGACATTCTCGCTGCTCTTTGCGTTTATCGCGCTGGTGCTGTTGGCACAGTTCCTGATCTACGTGGTACGGGAACCCACGGACCCTTTTATCGCGGGGGGCATCTTCTTTAGCTTCCTGATCTGCCTGGTCCCGGCCCTCTACCTCCTGAAGCCGTTCGGTGGCGCGGAGGATCTCCGGCGCCGCCGGGAGGCCCGCAAGGAGCGCGAGACGCAACGGGAAGATGAGGACCGCAACTCCTCTTAAGGCTCTTAGCTTCGCGCCCGCGACCGGCGGGGTGTAGCGCGCGACCTGCCGGAAGCCGAGCTCTTCGAGCGCCCGCCTTATAGTCTCGGCGGCCTCGTCCAGCTCCGCAGAGTGGGCCCCCGGGCGGCGTTCTCGAAGTTGAGGTCTTGCAGGTCGTCCACTGCATCAGATGGATGTGGACGTGAGGTACTTCGAGCCCCGCTATCACGAGGCCGACTCGCGAGGGGTTGAACCTCTCTTGATGGCTTTGCCGACGGACCTGGAGACAGCGGTCAGGTGCGCCGCCAGGTCGAGCCAGTGGTCCACCTCTTGCCTGGGGACGACGAGGGTGTGTCCCGGACGGATCGGATTTATGGATAGAAAGGCCACGCACCGATCGTCGCTCCACACGAAGCGGCCCGGCAACTCTCCCTCGATGATGCGCGTGAACACGGATGCCAAGTCATTCCTCCCCACCGTTCGGACGCGTCGGAGCGAGGGTAGCACCTTCTCCGGGTCCTTTGCTCCCTAATGATTCTCGAGCTCCAGAGTCATTAGCAGCGCGTCCTCGTCGCCGTAGTAGCCCCGCCGGACGGCGGTGGTTCGAAAACCTAGCGACTCGTAGAGGGTACGGGCCGCGACATTGCTTGGACGTACCTCCAGGTACACGCTCCTCACACCAGCCGCGACCGGGACGGCGAGGGCGGCCTGGATAAGCGTGCGGGCGTGGCCCCGCCGGCGCTTCTCGGGACGTACCGCGACGGTCATTACGTGCGCCTCGTCGGAGATCAGCTTTAGCCCTATGTGCCCGCAGACCTCGCCGTCCTCTTCGAGAATCAGGTAGAGGCCGAACGGGCTCTCCATCTCCTCGCGCCAAAGGACCTCGCTCCACGGCCGGGGGAGGCTCCGCCGGTCCGTCTCCATAACCTCGGGGAGGTCCGCGGCGCGCATCTGGCGCACGCGCAGCTCCGTCAAGCCCTGCTCCA
>JADDPM010000092.1 GCA_016781885.1 Rubrobacter sp. | reverse complement strand
CGCATCAGGGAACTGTGGGCATGAAAACCTCGCAACACTCATCTAGGAGTCTTAGACGATAGAGCCTGTCGTTGAGGAGGCTGTCGCGTAGGCCCCCAGCGCGGGGGCTTCTGCGTGGAGGTCTCCTGAGGGCTCTGGGCCTCCTCTACAGGGCTCCTCGAGAGACTGATAGTCTCGCCGGGCCGACGCTTAGCCACTTTGATTAGCTCACCCTCAGCGCGGCCGATCTTCTCTGAGCCCTTTGGACCCTTCCCCGGCTTGCCGCCGCGCGGGACTTTGGCGGTCATCTTGGGCCTCCCGCTCCCTCTTGGTCTTCCTGTAGGCATCGCTCTCTCCTTTCTCTCTCTTCGATTGCAGCGTCGTCACGCTGGCGAGTGAGCCTGTTGGTAAATGAAGACGGTTTTATCCTCCGCACCACCGGACTCCGGCTAGTTAAGGCTTCGAGCTCGCGGCGTGTAGGCTGGCGGCACTCCCTCTTCACGCAGCATCGCCATCCGATAGCAGTCTCCAGAAACAGTAGGCAGCACCAAACGAGGACACTACAAACGAGACTGCCCAGAACCACGCTGCCCCTCTGTTTCTGTCTGCGGCGCTTGCGAAAAGCATCACCGCACTTATTGCGGCACAGAAAAACCCGACCAGGAGAAACCTCATAACCATGCTTCCCCCTCTCCCTCGCCGGCGGTAAGCAGACTTTCCCTTGCCTCCTCAGACCTTCTCCTGGTATTCATCCCGCCTCCTCTTTCGCGGCGCCTTGAGGTCCGCGGGTGGTGCTGTCGCCAGGCTTCCTTGAGCTCCCTCCCCCGACGCTCCGTCTCAGCTTGGCGCCGGTCCTCCTCCTCCTCACGCTTTTCTCTGTCCCGAACTCTGCCTCTACGATCATTTACGAGCCGGCCTCCTTCCAGATAGCTGTGAAGTCCTTGGGATCATGCCACGCCTCCCTTTTTTTCGGTACTTGTCGGCAGTCTCGACAACGGAGGGCAGACACTCTTCGGCCCTGACCTCGTGCCACTCTCCGGTCGTGGGGTCGTGAGGTTTTATCCACCTCGGGTACTCGGACCAGCGGATGAGCAAGCCCCGGCGATCTGCCTCTTCGAGCTTGTGGTGTTCCCACTCCAGGAGCTTGAGTAACTTTGGCTTGAGTTCGGCGAGCGTGGCCTTGATCTCGTCATATCGTGCCGGCCGGTGCGTCCACTAGCAGCCGCTCTCCGTCGGCTTCGAGGCTCACGCCCTGAGCCCGCAGATCATCCAGTAATACAGTGGCGTTCACAGCGCGAACCTCTCTCGTTCGTTGGAGCTTCCCTCGGTGTGGACCTGTTGGCCTGTTTTCAGAAGTGGTATAAGACCCCCCCTTCCCCCTTATGGCCGTTGCCGTGGCCTTTGCCGGAGCCGTTGCGGTACTCGAAGAGATCCTTCATTTCTAGTCCGAGCGCAGTGACGATCTCGGGGGCCTCGCAGCCGGTAAAGCACATGACGAGCGCCCGGTCGTCATCTCCTTGCGCCATCGACAAGCTCGGCTCCCGGTCTATCTCGTGGGCGAACACCAGCATAGAAATGATCTGATCCTCGTCTTTCACACGCTCACTTATGAGCAAGCGGGCAGCCTTAAACAGTTGGCTAAACCCTTCCTCCGGCGGGCCTGGCGACTCAAACTCTGGGGTGAATGCCAGGTAGAGCCACTCGCCTTCTTTGTGCCTCCGGATGCACTCGGCGCAAATTAGGTACGCCTCATTACGAAGCTTCAGGGGACAGCGGGATAGTCCCCGAAACTTACCGCCCGAAGCACAACGTTTGTGTTTGTCCTCTAGTAAGCTCTTCACTGAGCCTGCAGCGCGGGCTCTAGACTCTAGCGGAGCGGCCCGCGCCGCGCCTCTTTTCTCTAAGCTCTCGCCAATTCTAACCGCTCGGCGCCGCCCTCGATCAGCAGGGCGTGGAAACTCCATTAGATACTTTTTGTGCTCTCAGAACTCGTTCCTCGCGGGGCTGCAGAGGAAGCCGGAGACAGGGTAAGACGCTACCAATCTACAGCCCCGAACCCCGCCTCTACCGCCTCCTCGGGCGATGATGCGACGATCACGTGCCCCGGGAGTTCCCAACTGTTTAGCGCGACAACCGGGCGGCCAACCTTCAGGGCCAGCCCGATCTCCGAGAGCGTCCCGTACTCCCCGCCGACCCCTATCACCACGTCCCCCGAGCACACCACCGCGAGGTTCCTCGCCTGCCCCGTCCCGGCGGCGATAGAGTAGGAGAGGTAGGGGTTGGCCCTTCGGCGATCCTCGTCCGGCAAGATCCCAATGGTCGTACCGCCCGCCTCCGTCGCCCCCCGGGCCGCGGCCTCCATCACCCCGAGCAGCCCGCCGCAGACGACGATACCACCCCTCTCCGCCACGAGCCGCCCGACCTTGCGGGCCTTCTCGTAGAGCTCTCCTGCCGCCTCTCCCGAGCCGACGATGGCCACGTAGAGAAAACGGTTCGCATCGACTATCACGGGAGCTCCCGGCGGTCCCGGAAGAAAACGCCGGTCGGCCCGTTGTCCGGGAGTGTTGACGGCCTCACCAGCACGTTGGCTCCCCCCTCGACCTCGCGGGTGAGCGTGGCTGTGCCTTTCTCGTATGTCACGGCGAGCCTGCGGGCGTGGCCGCTGTCAATGCCCTCCGCCATCTTCTTCAGGCCCTTCTCCTCGCTCCGAGAGCCCAGGTTGACCGCGGTGCCCTCCTCGGCGAGTTCGCGAACCACCACCTCGCGTCCGATGCCCCTGTTGGCTACGCTGACCAGCGCGACGCGTCCGTCTTGTGCCATTCTCCCTCCTTACTAACCGTAGCGCGCAATAGCAAGACCATGTTCCGGCGCTCGTTGGCCTCCGTACCGCTCTTGCATATCAGAACATTGCTACACAAAACCGGCCTATTTCAGCACGTCGCGGTAGGTCCGGCGATGATGTTTGAGGTCATGGAGCGACAAAGTTTACTCCCGGGAGGGGAGAGGGTAGAACCGCTTGCGTCAAGGGTTTAGAAGACGGAGGTGCGCGTGGGTGAAAGTAGAGAGGCCGGAGGGTTCCGGGAGCTGAAGGAGAGGTACGACGGCTTCGAGGTTTACGATGCCGACGGCGACAAGATCGGTACGGTGGATACCACCTATGTGAACGAGGCCAACCAGCGGGAGTATGTCGCGGTGAGCGGGGGGATCTCGGGGCTCATACCGGGCTCGAAAGCCAACCTCATTCCCATAGACCTATGCACCGTGGACAACAATCAGAGATCTATCCGGGTCTCCACTGACAAGGACGCGGTCAAGAACGCCCCATCGCTCGGTGGTAGCTCGGGCCTGACACCCGAGTACGAGGCCCAGATCCGCAGCTACTACCGTTTGTAGAGCCGTGTAGCTACCTCGCACGTCTAGAGGGTCGGGTAACGGCTCACCTGACCGAGCAGGTAACGCAAGACGTCGACGGAGCCGTCCTTGCTCAGGGGCTCGTTCCAGTTGCCGCATTTAGGGGACTGGACGCACGCCGGGCAACCCTTCTTGCAGGGGCAGCGGACGAGTACGCCCAACGTGTCGCGGGCGAGCTCCTCGAAGGTGTCGTAGCCGCGCTCGGAGATACCCACACCGCCAGGGTAGCCGTCGTAGACAAAGATGGTCGGCTTGTGTGTCTGGCGATGCAAGGCGATAGAGAGTCCTCCGATGTCCCCCCGGTCACACATCGCGAAGAGGGGCAGGAGCCCTATCATCGCGTGTTCCGCCGCGTGCAACGCCCCCAGGAACTCCACGAAGTTCGGGCGGACATTGCCCTTTGGCGGCGGTAAGGGCGGCAGGGTGATCCAGAGCCCCCGCGTCTCGAACGCGGTCGGCGGCAGGTCGAGGGGGAAGACCCCTATCTCCCGCGAATCCTGGACCTGTATCTTCTTGTAGAACGTCACCTGATCCGTGGTCCGCACACGACCCCAGTGGAGCCTCGCGCCGTTGGCGAGGTCACGACTCTTAGGCTCTTCCAAAATCTCCACGTCCGTCTCGACCCTGACCCTCGTGTAGTAGCGGTTCGGGACCCTGCGGACGAGGGCCTGGTGCGCCGGGAGGTTCAGGTCCTCGACCTCGTAGGCACGACCACGGTGCAGGTAGGTCGCCCCCGGATGCAGCTCCATCGGCGCGCGCCGCGCCGCGACCGAGCCTATGATCTCCCCCTCCCCGTCTGCCACCATCACCGACGCCGAATCTGCCGAACGCAGCGAGATCTCCCACGCCGGGTTATCTCCCCGCGTGTAATGCATCCGCCCCCCGCTCTCAACCAGCGCCCCCGACTCGACCAGATCTTCTACCGTCTCCCCGTAGCTATACCCAAAGTACCTCTCGTCCCGGTCCTCCAGCGGCGCCTCGTGAGCTGCCGCCAGCAGGTGTGGTCCCAGGATATATGGGTTCTCCAGTGTAAGGCGCGCTGCCTCGACCCGCCGCCCGAGGACCTTCTGTGGGTTCTCATAGAGGTACTGGTCCAGGGAGTCGCGCCCGGCGATGTAAACGGCGAGCGACGGCCCCGTACTCCGTCCGGCCCGGCCCCACTGCTGCCAGATCGAGGCTACGCTACCCGGATACCCACAGCAAACCACCGCGTCCAGAGCGCCCACGTCCACCCCGAGCTCCAGCGCGTTCGTCGAGACCACGCCGAGCAACTCGCCGCTGAACAGACGTCCCTCTATCTCCCGGCGCTCCCGGACGGTGTAGCCGGCCCGGTACGGCGAGATGCGCCGGGCGAGGTTCGGGCCCAAGCGGTCGGCGGCGTAGCGGTAGATGAGCTCCGCCGTCTTGCGGCTCTTCGCGAAGGCGATAGTCCGCACCCCCTGCGCCACCAGCTTCGAGAAGACGAAGGCCCCCTCGGTGAGCATGCTCCGCCGGTCGCCTTTCTCCTCGTCCTTCAAGGGCGGGTTCCTGAACACCACCCGCCGCTCCCCCGAAGAGGCCCCGTCCCGGTCCACGAGCTCGAACGGTAGCCCGGTCAGGACCTCCGCGAGCTCCAGCGGGTTGGCGATGGTAGCGCTCGTGAGGACGAACTTAGGATCCGCGCCGTGCAGCTCCGCAACCCGTCGCAACCTTCTCAGGACCGCCGCGACGTGAGAGCCGAAGACGCCGCGCAGCAGGTGAGCCTCGTCCACGGCGATTATCTTGAGGTTCTTGAAGAAGTCCGCCCAGAGGGAGTCGTGACTCGGGAGGAGGCCGACGTTCAGCATGTCGGGGTTCGTAAGGATCACGTTCGCCCGCCGCCGCAACTCGGAGCGCAGGGCCTTGGGCGTATCCCGATCGTAGGTGGCCGGATACACGCCGCGCAGTTTTAGCTTCTGGATCTTCTGGAGCTGGTCCTGGGCGAGCGCCTTGGTTGGGTAGAGGAAGAGTGCTCTGTTGGACGCGCTGATGAGCGCGTTCTCGAAGGCGGGGATCTTGTAGCAGAGCGATTTCCCGCTCGCGGTCGCCGTCGCGACGATGACGTTCTCCCCGGCCCGCACCCTCTCGTACGCTTCGAGCTGGTGTGAGTAGAGCCGCGTCGCGCCCATCGCATGCAGAGCCCGTGCGAGCTCACGGTCCATCAGGGGCGGCTCGACGAGGGTGGCGGAGCGAGGCGCCAGGGTAGCAACCGTCTCCCCCAGAGACTCGACCGAGCGGCGGCTCAATCCCGAGAGGCCGCCCGAGGAGCCGGGGAGGCGGGCGTTGAGGTTCCTAGATCTCACGCCGTCCGGCGAAGGCCCGACCCAAAGTGACCTCGTCGGCGTACTCCAGGTCTCCCCCGACCGGCAGCCCACTCGCAAGCGCGGTCACCCGGACCGGCTTCTCGTTCAGTTCCTGGGCTATAAACAGCGCCGTCGCCTCGCCGGTCGTGTTCGGGTTAGTGGCGACGACGATCTCCTTCGTCCCCTCCTTCTCGACCCGCTCGACGAGCTCCGCGATCCTGAGGTCCTCCGGCTCGATCCCATCCAGCGGCGAGAGTGCCCCACCGAGCACGTGATACAGCCCCTTGTACTCTCCGGTACGCTCTATAGGCCCGATGTCGTACGGGTCCTCGACCACGCAAATGATCGACTGGTTACGCCGGGGGTCCGTGCAGATCCCGCACTCCTCGGCCTCGGTAAGGTTGAAGCAACGCCGGCACGGCTTTATCCGCTCCTTGACCTCGCGCAGGGCTTCGGCGAGGGCCCGGGCGTCGTCGGGGTGGCCGCGGATGACGTGGAAGGCGATCCTCTGGGCGCTCTTTGGGCCGATGGAAGGGAGCTTCGAGAGTTCATTTATGAGGCGTTCTACCGGCCTCGCATACGCGGCCAAAGGTCTTTACCGAGCCCCTTTAGAGCCCCGGCATGTTCAGGCCCATGTCGCCGAGGCCCCCGGTGATCCCTCCAAGCCTCTTGGAGGCCATCTCCTGAGATGAGGTCAACGCCTCGTTTACCGCCGCCATCACCATGTCCTGCAACATCTCGACGTCGTCCGGGTCGACGACGCCCGGATCTATCTCCACCGAGACGAGCTCCAGGCCGCCGGTTACTGTCGCCTTGACCGCCCCGCCGCCGGCGCTGGCCGTGACGGTCTCGCGCGCCAGCTCTTCCTGGGCCTTCTGCATCTCCGCCTGCATCTTCTGAACTTGCTGCATCATTTTGTTGACGTTCTGTCGTGGTGACAAACCAAATCCTCCTTCCGAATGCGTCGCGGACCCTCAGACTCTTGTCCGGTAGCGCCTCGACGCGAAGTCCGAGCATGGAGTATACCGTGCGACGCTCCTCGGAGTCCAAGGCCGCCAGAGCCTCGGGGCGCGCGTGGCGTAGGATCCGAGGAGCAAATTTTTTTCTTGTTCGAGGGCTTCGAAGCGTTCGCTCCAGTTCGCCAGGATCATGAGCAAGGAATCTCGAAGACAAACGGATCCCGAAAGACGGCGTCAGTCAGGGCCCGGCGGGAAGCCTCAGCGTGAAGCTCGCCCCGCCGCCGTTGGCGTTGTCGGCCGTAAGCTCGCCGCCCTGGGCTCGGGAGAGGTCGCGGGCGATAGAGAGGCCCATGCCCATGCCTCCGCCCGCGCGGGTTCGGGCCTCTTCCGCCCGGTAGAAGCGGTCGAAGAGGCGCGGCAGGTGCTCCGGGCCTATACCGGTCCCCGTGTCCCTCACGCTCGCCTCCGCCCAGCCGTCGAGCGGCCTCCCGCAGACGGTGACGCTGCCCCCTTCCGGAGTGTGGCGTAGGGCGTTGTCGAGTAGCGCGGCCAGGATCTGGGCCGTCCTCTTCGGGTCGCCGCGCGCGGGGAGCTCGTCCGGGACCTCCACCTCGATCCGGATACCCTCGCTCGCCGCCCGCTTGAGGAAGCGCCCGGCGGTCTCGGCCGCGACGACCGAGAGATCAAAGGGCTTCTTCTCTACGTCGAGCCTTTCCGCGTCGAGCCGGGCCAAGGTGAGCAGGTCGGAGATCAGCGCATCCATCCGATCTATCTCGGAGAGTTGGTCCTCGACTACCGACAGATTCTCCGCTTCGGTCGGGTTGCGCTTCATCACCTCCGCATTAATCTTGACGAGCGCGAGGGGAGTCTTGAGCTCGTGGGAGGCGTCGGCGATGAAGGTGCGCTGCCGCTGGAAGGATTCCCTGACCGGCTGCATCGCCCGTCGGGACATGTAGAGTCCGCCCACGCCCGACAGAAGGAGACCTACAAGGCCTACGGGGACGAGGATGAGCAACAGACCGCCCACCGCCTCCCGGACCACCTCGCGCGACTGGGCGGCCTGGACGACGGCCACGCCTCCCTCGCGCCCTGTCACAGGGACGCTTACCACCCGCACCATCTCATCCTCGGGCCCTACTACTGTCTCTTTGACCGTCTCTCCTTCTTCCGCGGCCCTCCTTGCCGGTCCCTCGTAGGGGAGACCGAAGGAGGAAGCCGAGGAAGTCGAGTCAAGGACCGTGCCTTCTTTGCCGTTGGCTTCGTCGGGCGGCACCAGGGCGACCATGCCGAGTTCCGGGTCCGTGGCCCACTGGAAGGGACCGATGGGGCCGTCATTGCGCCTCCCCCCAGGGCCCCGGTCCCCGGGAGGCTCCCCTTCCTGGTACCCCCGCAGCAAGCCGGTACTCACGAAGTCGGCGTCGCCCTGCGCCTTTTGCTCGAGCAACTCGTCCTGCTGGTCGGCCGCCTGCCGCGAGAAGCTCGCCACCGCAACGGCGCCCAGGACCACAAGGATCAGCGCGAAGATGCCGACGTAGCCCAAGGTGAGGCGCCTGCGGATGCGTTCGAACAAGGCTCTCCAGGGCTCCTAGGGCTGCGGCTCGAAAGTGTAACCCACGCCGCGGACTGTGCGTATGCGGGAGGGTTCACCCTTCCGGTCGAGCTTTCTTCGCAGGTACGAGACGTAGAGCTCGACCACGCTGGTGCTGACCTCGCCGGGCACCCCCCAGACGGTGTCGAGCAAGACAGAGCGCGAGAAGACCTGTCCCGGGCGCTGCATCAGGGTCGCAAGCAACGAGAACTCCTTGGCGGTCAGGTCTATGCGCTCCTCACCCCGGCATACCACGTGACGGATCGGGTCCAGCGTGATGTCGCCGGCCCTGATCGCCGCCTCGGCCGGAGCTTCTCCCCCCTGACTCCTCCGGGTAAGTGCCCTCACGCGGGCCAGGAGCTCCGGGAGGGCGAAGGGCTTGGGCAGATAGTCATCGGCCCCGGCGTCGAGGCCCTCCACCCTATCCTCGACCTGGCTGCGGGCGGTCAGCATCAGGACCGGGGTGTTTACCTCCGTCGCCCTTAAACCCCGCACGATCTGAACCCCGCTGCGCTCGGGGAGCATCCAGTCGACTATCAGAAGGTCGAAGGAGTCCTCTAAAGCGCGGGAGAGCCCGGTGCGGCCGTCGCCGGCTGTCTCCGCGACGTACCCCTCCTCGCGCAGGACCCGGGCGATCATTCGGGCCATCTTCTCCTCGTCCTCTATGATCAG
>JADDPM010000216.1 GCA_016781885.1 Rubrobacter sp. | reverse complement strand
AACGAGTAGCCGCCCGCCTTCTCCATCCAGTTCCACAGCTCTTCTGCGACCTCCGGGGTGACCTCGCTCGCAGTACACCCCTCGGTGAACTTGTCCTTGAGCGTCGCGAGGAGCTTCGCGTTCTTTTTGCCGATGGCCTTCCTCAGAGTGTCGGCCTCGCCGGGGGTGAAGCCGCCTAAAGTCTTGGAGATCTCCATGAGCTGCTCCTGATAGGCGGCGACCCCGTAGGTCGGCTCAAGGATGGGCTTGAGGCGCTCGTCCGCGTACTTCACGCTCTCGGGGTCGTGCTTGCCGCGCTTGAAGATTGGGATGTAGTCCATCGGACCGGGACGGTACAGGGCGTTGAGCGCCACGAGGTCGTCGAAGCGGTCGGGCCTGACCTCCTGGAGCATCCGCTGCATCCCGCCGGACTCGAACTGGAAGACCCCGAACGTGTCGCCCCGCGCGAAGAGCTCCAGCGTCTCCGCGTCGTCGAGCGGTATCTTCTGGATGTCCACCTCCTCGCCGGTGGACTGGCGGATGGTTTCGAGGGTCTCCTCGATCACGTCGAGGTTCCGTAGCCCCAGGAAGTCCACCTTGAGCAGGCCCAGAGCCTCAACGTCGCTCATCGGATGCTGGACCATCACGGCGTTCTCGTCTTTGGCTACGCGCTGGAGCGGCACGATGTCGGTGAGCGGCTCCTCGGAGATGACCACGCCCGCGGCGTGGGTCCCGGCGTGGCGGGCGAAGCCCTCTATCTGGAAGGCTGTGTCCAGGATCTTCTTGGCGTCTGCGTTCCCCTCGACGAGCTGCAACATCTCCCGCGCCGCCCCCGGGTGCTTTTCGGTCGGCGCGTAAGAGCCGTCCTCCTGCCTGAGTATGTCCCTCAACGTAGTCCCGACCGGCTTGTCGGGGATGAACTTGGCGAGCTTGTCCGTCGCGTCGTAGGGGTACTGGAAGACGCGGCCCGAGTCCCTTATCGCCGCGCGCGCCCCGAGCGTCCCGAAGGTGATGATCTGGGCGACGTGCTCGTGGCCGCCGTACTTCTCGGTGACGTATCTCATCACCTCGCCCCGGCCCGAGACCGAGAAGTCTATGTCCACATCCGGCATGTTGATCCGGTCCGGGTTCAGGAACCGCTCGAAGAGCAGCGAGTATTCGAGGGGGTCGAGGTCCGTGATCTCCAGCGCGTAAGCGACGATGGACCCGGCCGCAGACCCGCGCCCCGGCCCAACCGCTATCTTCTGATCCTTCGCGTACCTGACGAAGTCCCACACGATGAGGAAGTAGTCCGCGAACCCCATCTTCCGGATGGTCGAGAGCTCGAAGTCGAGCCGCTGCCTCACCTCCGGCGACGCCGCCCGCGCGCCGTACCGCTTCCTCAACCCCTCCTCGCACCGCTCCCGCAGGTAATCGTCGGCGGTGTAGCCCCGGGGCTTCGGGAAGTTCGGCAACCGCGTCTTGCCGAGCTCTATCCCCGGGTCCTCCACCATCTCGACGACCTTTAGAGTGTTCTCAAGAGCCTCCGGGTGGTCCGGGAAGATCCTCTCCATCTCCTCCACCGGCTTTACGTAGAACTCCTCGCCGGTGAACTTCATCCGGTTCGGGTCGTTGTAGAACTTGCCGGTCCCGATGCACAGAAGGACGTCGTGCATCTTCGCGTCTGTGCGCGCGGTGTAGTGCGAGTCGTTTGTGGCGACGAGCGGTATCTGCGTGTCCTTGTACAGCTTCAGCAGACCTTCGTTGACGCGCCTCTGCTCGGGGAGGCCGTGGTCCTGCATCTCGAGAAAGACTGCGTCGAAGACCTCCCCGTACTGCATGAGGAGCCTGCGCGCCTCGTCCATGCGACCTTCTAGGATGCGGGTTGGGACCTCAGCGGAGAGACAGCCGGAGAGGCAGATTATCCCCTTGCCGTGCCTGCGGAGCATCTCCATGTCCACCCTCGGCTTGTAGTAGAAGCCTTCGAGGAAGCCGCAGGTAGAGAGCTTCATGAGGTTCTTGTAGCCCTCGGCGGTGCGGGCGAGGAGGGTGAGGTGGTAGTACTTCGCCCGGCTGCGATCCTTTCGATCTGCCGTAACGTAGACCTCGCAGCCGAGAAGAGGCTTTAAGCCCGCCTTCTTCGCCTCCTGGTAGAACTTCACGGAGCCGTACATCACGCCGTGATCCGTGAGCGCGAGACCGGGCATGTTCTGGTCCTTCGCGAAGGATATGAGATCCCTGATACGACTCGCTCCATCGAGCATCGAGTACTCCGAATGGCAATGCAAATGCGCGAAAGGCGTGACTGTCAACCCGCTCCCCCCTTATCTACCGGCTCTAGAACGGCCGGCGGGACCCGTGAGCCCCGCCGCTGCCCGTTCTCCCCGTCCATCCTGGACTGCGGGCACTATACGGAAAGAGCGCGAGCATTGTCTAGGTCAAGCTGTACCTAAGATCGAGGGAGGATTTGCAGGGGTTTTCAGGTTAATGGAACGCGGTTGGGCTCGGGTTCACCGCAGCGTTTCGTACGCCGGCTCTCGAGGCTCGCGGTCTTGGTGATGGCTTGGAGCCGATAGCTGAAGGCTATGGTGCCAGAGGCGCCACGAGAGGACGGCGCGGGCGCTGAGGACGGCGAAGGCGAGGGCGAAGAGGCCGTCTTCGAGGTCGTGGCGCCAGGCGGTGTAGACGACGAGGCCGGTCGAGATGACGGCCGCCGCGAGCACGAAGAG
>JADDPM010000215.1:1838-2653 GCA_016781885.1 Rubrobacter sp. | reverse complement strand
TCAGCATCAACGAGCCGATCGGGGCGGACGAGGACGTCGCGGTGGGGGACAGGTCCCTGCGCGTCGGCACCCTCGAGGACATAGTCGCCGAGAAGCTCAGGGCTTTCCTGCAGCAGAAGGGTGAGATCCGCAACCGCACGCGCCCCCAAGACCTCCTCGACATAGCGTACCTCCTCCGCCAGGGTAAGCCCCTGAACCTCGATGAGGTATCGCGGTTCTTGCTGGCGAAGGCAGAGGCGCGGGGCGTGCCCGTCTCCAAGGAGGCCTTCCGAGACCTCGAACTCGCTCACAGGGCCAGCTACCAGTACAACCGGCTACAGGACACCGTCCGCGTGCGCGAAGACTTCGTGCCCTTCGACGAGGCCCTAAAGCTGCTCTACGGCCTCGTCGAGAGGCTAGACATGCCGGGCCGGTAGAGTGATGTATTTATAATACATCACTGAGCGAGGCATAGGTCGAGCGCGGGGGAGTGGGGAAGCGGAAAGGGAGCGGAAACCACAGAAGGAAAGGCAAAGAAAGAGGGAAAATACCGTGAAACCAATGGGAGTATTATGCTGAGCTACGGTCGAGACGGCGGAGGAAGTGGCGGTGCTCGGGATCCTCGCCGCCCGAGTAGACGTAGAGGTCGCCGTCGAGGTTGACGTAGTAGCGATTGCCGTCAAGGTGGCGGATGGCGTGGCCGACGAACTTTCTGTATTCCTCGTAGGGGATGGTCTCGAAGGCCTCGATGGCCCCGTCGAACTCGCCTGAGGCGCGGCGCCTCTCGACCTCCTCCGAGGCGGCCCGTCTGTGCGCGGCGTCCGCTTCTGGGGCTG
>JADDPM010000215.1:0-1545 GCA_016781885.1 Rubrobacter sp. | reverse complement strand
ACGCCTTTTGCGACGAGGGCGTCCGTCGCGAAGCGCTCGCCGTCGGAGAGCTCCGGGGTTGGCCTCGACCTCTCGCGCACGAACTTCTGGGAGACGCGGTAGCGGACCACGTTGGTCCTGGTGGGGCCGCGCCCGCGCTCCTCGAAGTCGGCGCGGGAGAGGAAGCCCTTCTCGACCAGCTCGCGGTGGGCGGGCTCAAGCTGGCGCTTGATGGCCGAGGGGTACTTGTAGCTCTCGGGCATCGAGAGCAGCAGCCTGAGGCCCTCGAGCTCCACCGACCAGGAGAGCGCCTCCTTGCGCTTGACGTCAACGAGCTTGTAGAGGCTGCGGGCCAGGGGACGCCTGAGACCGTAGTAGAAGTCCGAGTCGAGGCTCTTAAGATAGCTTGCGTTGTAGGAGCGCACGAGAATGTCATCGAAGCGCAAGGTGTGGTGCTCGCTCGCGCGGCCCTTGCGCTTCTTCCTCGAGAAGTGGACGCTCCACATGCGAAAGCGGTGGGAGCGGAAGTCCTCGTCTTCTTTGCTGTAGAACGCGTTCTCGGCGTAGATGGAGGTCTCCGAGAGCCTGTCGAGCGAATCGCGCAGGTCGTCGTAGTTCTTGCCCGCGTGGGTCTTACCCAGGATCTCCAAGAGCTCGTAGAGCGTGAAGCTCACGCGCCCGTCGGGTGGAATGCCGCCACGCCTGCTCACCACCGTCATAACAGCTACGAAGACGTCCTGATCCTGGGGACCGGGCAGACCAAAATCCCTGTGGGCGGTGATCCTCCAGTACTGCTCCAGGCGATCCCCGTCCCTCGTCAGGACGGTGTTACGGGCCTCCATGCTCTCCTCGCGCCTGTCCCTGCGCTTGAACATGAAGAGCGGGGCCTCCTCGAGGTTGACCTCGACCTGGATCAAGGGTCCGCCCTCGAACTCGAAGAGCCTGAGCTCCTGAACCCCGCTCTCGGCCAATCCCTTAATCCTCTTCCCCAAACAACATAAGAACATTTAACAAGAAACAACTACATAGCGCTCGGACCGCTCGCCGACCTATTTACCGCGTTTTGCAGGTACATCGCGCGCCGCTTTTGTCGCGGGGTACGCCATGTTTTTGCGGCAGAGTACGGTAAAACTTGTCGGAGAGTACGGTATCCCTTGCCGGACGGTACGGTAAAGCTTGTGACAGAGTACGGTAAGGTTTGTGGCCGGGTACGGTAAAGCTTGTCGGAGAGTACGGTATATCCTCCGCCGAGGCCGAGCAACATTAAATCTTGCGATTTGCAGGGATTTTGTAGGCAAGACTACCGCCGTGCAACCGGAAAAGCGTCGGAGGGAGCAGGAATTTGTCGGACGGTACGGTAAGTTCTTGCGGGAGAGTACGGTATTCGGCCGGCCCCGATTTTCGCTCTGTTCTTGTCGGAGGGTACTGTAGACGCGGTTATCCGTGGGACGCTCAAAAGGGTAAGTTTTAGGGGAAGTTCTCTTGTGAGCGTGGCAACGCGCAGCCTCGCAGCGGATGATAGGAGGACCGGCGCTCTTGTTGGAGGGTACGGTATTCGCTGTGCCA
>JADDPM010000091.1:4703-9014 GCA_016781885.1 Rubrobacter sp. | reverse complement strand
TGCCGTGTGAAGGCAGCGCTCTCCCGCTGAGCTAATCGCCCGTGAGAATGAAATATAGCATCGCCGGGAGTCCTTGTTAAGTCCTGGCGGTCTCCCGGATGCGGGGCTTGCGGTAGAGGTGTTCTGAGCCTGTCAGGAGAACGACTGCGATGGCAACGACGCCGAACAGTGCGGTGTAGAGCAGGAAAGGCGCTGTCCCGTCGGGGCGGGGCGGAAAGATGGGGAAGAGGGACCCAGCGACGAAGTTGACCGCCCCGTGGGCGAGAATGACGAGGAGTAGGCTCCCCCAGGTGCCGTTATATACCCACGTAAAGAGGATCGAGAGCGCGACAACCCATAGCGCAAAGGCGACGAAGGGCATCTCCGACTGGCTGGTCCCCGCGATAAAGAACACCGGCAGGTGCCATAAGACCCACAAGAGGCCGAGGACAAAGCTAGAGCGGAGCGCACTCCAGTCGGCTTGAAGCCTAGGCAGCGCGTACCCTCGCCAGCCGACCTCCTCGTTCAACGCGCCACCGAAGAGCAGGTTGAGAAAGAAGGCTAACGGTAGGACGAACCATGGGACTGTGGAGGAGAAGGACGGGGCCGGGCCGCCAAGCAGGGCGTGTAGGACAACCGTAAGGAAACCGATGGCTGCCGTCCCCAGCAGTACGATGACGTACCACTGCGCCCCGACGCGCCACGCAAGGAGACGACCGAGCAGTTCTTTAATGCCAGCCCTTCCCGAAGAGAGACCTGTAAGCAGGATAGCCGCCACGGTCGGGGCGAAGGCTCCTATGAGGACTAGGGCGAGCGCGAATGGCGAGGGCTGAGATCCGCTGGCTAGAGCTGCCGGTATCCACAAAACCCACGCGAGGCCGAAGGCGAGCACGAAGAACGCCACGGTTTGGGATCTTCTCGAAGCTAGCAACAGCGTCCTCCTTCGAATTTATCCGGTGGCAGTGTAGCAGGAGCGACGCCAGGGGTATAATGCCCGCGCTGAGAGGCGGACGGGAGAAGGAGTGAGATGGCAGAGGGTGGCGCGACCGGCGTTGGAGGGTTGGAGGGTCTGCTCGAGAACCTGCGGGCGCTCTCGGGGGAGGTTACGACGGCGGCGGTTCTCTCCGCGGGAGGGGATCTAGAGGCAGCGACGCTGCCGCCCGGGGTCGACCGCGAACGGTACTCCGCCATGATCACCGCACTCGCCGGCATCGCCCGCAGGACCGCGCGGGAGAACGGCGGCAGTGGGTTCGCGGAGGCGAGGATACGGGCCGACGAAGGCTACGTCCTCCTCGTCAGCCTCGAGGGAGGCAGGACGCTCGTCACCACGACCGGCCCCGATGCGCGGGTTGGGTTAGTCCTCTATGACATGCGAAACACGCGCAGGGAGCTAGAACAGACATCCGGGAACGGCGCGTCCGCTGGCTCCGAGACCGGTGGTCCTGGAGAAAGGAAGCAGTAGATGAAGAGGATTCTTGGGCGTCTGCTCGTCCTGGGCGCCGCGGCCGGCGCCGTCTATGCTCTCCGCAACTACTTCGAAAGCTCCTCCGCAAGAGCGAGCCGGGGCGACGTGCAACTCACCCTCGACAACGGCGCGAGCGTCGAGCCGTCCTCCGCCGAGGCGCAGGAGTTCGTGGATATCGCCCGGAAGGTTTTGGAGATAGCCGGATAACGGTCTGGAGGACTGTCTAGCTCTAAGCTAGAGCCAGCTCGGGAGACAGGTCGCGGGCTTCGAGTATGTGCGCGACGGCGAGCCCTATCTGGGAGTTGGGGGTGGAGGCGCCAGCGGTTAATCCTAGCCTGACCGGGCCGTCGGGGAGCCAGTCTTTCTCCTCGACCTCTTCGCGCGGGTCGAGGGGGGTGCCGGGGGGCTTATGCCGGATCATCGCTTCATCTATGCAGTCGCCACTGGCTATCTGGTAGCTACGGGGCACCCTTTCTTTGGCGATGATCGCCAGGTTGTTCGTGTTCGAGGAGTTATAGCCGCCGACGATTATAACTACGTCTAGCTCGTGCTCCAGCAGACGGAAGAGAGCGTCCTGCCTGTCCTGAGTGGCCGAGCAGATGGTATCGAAGAGCTCGAAGTGTTCCGAGAGGTTCTCGATCCCGTAGCGTTCTACCATCGCCTCGCGTAGCTTCGCGCCGACGGCCAGCGTCTCGCTCATCAGCATCGTGGTCTGGTTTGCGACGCCCACGCTCTGGAGGTCGTTCTCGGGGTCGAAGCCGGGGCTCATACCGTGAGCGAGCTTCTCCTTCAACTCGGCGCTATCCATCTTGCCGAGGATGAAGTCCGTGACGTAGCCCGTCTCTTTGAGGTTGCGTACGATCAGGTACTTCCCGTTGCCCCCGTCCTTTAGAGTCTGGGAGGCTGTGGCCTTCGTCTCCTCGTGGTAATACTTGCCGTGGATGATGCTCGTGAAGCCCTTCCTGGCGTACTTCGTGACGCGCTTCCAGACCGAGAGGACGGAGCCGCAGGTCGTGTCCACGACGATGCACTCGCGTTCGCGCAAGGTGTTCACCCAGTTAACCGGCGCGCCGAACGCGGGGAGGAGGACGACGTCCTCGGGGCCCAGAGTGTCGAACTTCTCGTCCGGGCGGCCGTTAAAGCCCTCGGAGAGGAACTCGATGCCCATCTCGCGCAGGCGGGCGTTCATGGAGGGGTTGTGGATCATGTCGCCCGTTATGTAGATGTTCTTCTCTGGGAACTTCTCGCGCGTCTGGAAGGCGTAGTCCACGGCCCGGTCCACCCCGTAGCAGAAGCCGAACTCATCCGCGATGCGTATAGAGAGGTCACCGGCCTTTAGGACGTTGCCGTTCTCACGGATGTTGTCCACGATCTCCGAGCGGTAGTCGCGGTTGAGGAGGTGCTGGATGTTCTCCCGCATCTTGAAGCCTTTGCGGTAATACTTTTGCCCTTCCACGCTCACCCCTCGTCGCTATAAGTCTCAAGGTCTTCCGGCTCGCGATGAGTTTAACCCATCTCGTCCCGCTCGTTGGTCATTCTAGTGCAACATCTTATACGGAGATTGGTGTAAAATCTGCGCCTATGGCCTCTACCGTCATGCTCGCGGACGATAACCCCGTGTTCCTGCAGGAGGTTGCGGACGCCCTACGCGGCGCCGGTTTCAAGGTGGTGGAGGCCGCCGACGGGCGGACGGCTTTGCAGGAGGCTCTGAGCCGCAAGGTCGACCTGATCGTCATGGACTCTACGATGCCTGAAGTGACCGGCATCGAGGCGTGCCATTGCCTCAAGGCGATGCCCAAGACCCAGAAGATACCCGTGGTCCTTACCGTCGCCAAGAAAGACCCCTCCGCCCGCAAGCTTGGCGAGCGGACCCACGGCTCCGTGCGCGTCCTGCGCAAGCCTTTCCCCACCGGAGATCTGGTCTCTCTAGCCCGGCAACTCGTCAGACCCAAGTCCCTGCTCTAGAGAACGCTCGTGAGAGCTATCGTCGTAGGCGCGGGCATCGGCGGCCTAACCACCGCTATCGCGCTGCGCAGAGTAGGGGTTGAGGCGGTCGTCTTCGAGAAGGCCCCGGAGCTGCGCGAGATCGGGGCCGGCATCTCGGTGTGGACGAACGCGATGAAGGCGCTGGAGAAGATAGGTGTAGCGGACGCGGTCCGGGCGGTCGGGCGGCAGGAGATCGGGGGTACCGTCCGCTCCTGGAACGGGAAGAGGATCACGGAGGTCCCGGCCGAAGTTCTGGAGAAAAGGTTCGGCCTGAACGTGGTTCTCACGCGCCCGAAGCTGCAAGAAACACTCCTCGCCGCTCTCCCGGACGACGCGATACGGCTCGACGCCGAATGCGTGGGTTTTCGGCAAGACGGCTCGGGCGTCACGGCGCTCTTCTCTGGCGGACGCGAGGAGCGGGGCGACCTCCTCCTCGGCGCGGACGGTCTCCACTCGGTAGTACGCGAGCGACTGTTCGGCGACAGGAAGCCTCGATATGCCGGCTTCACGGCGTGGCGCGGCCTCGCCGACCTCGGGGACGGGCGGGAGGGCGACGGGTTCGAGGCGTGGGGGCGCGGCAACATCTTCGGGCTCATCAGCCTCGGACATGGCCGGTTCTACTGGTACGCCACGAAGAACGCCCCGGAGGGGCAAGAGGGCGCCCCGGAGGGGCGCAAGGCCGAGTTGATGGAACTCTTCGGCGGCTGGCACGAGCCTATACCTACTGTGATAAAGGCGACAGAGGAGGCCGCCATCCTGCGAAACGACGTCTACGACCGCGAGCCGCTGAAGAGGTGGGGGAGGGGGCGGGTCACGCTCCTCGGCGACGCGGCCCACCCGATGACGCCGAACCTCGGCCAGGGTGCGTGCCAGGCGATAGA
>JADDPM010000091.1:0-4637 GCA_016781885.1 Rubrobacter sp. | reverse complement strand
CGAGGAGCGGCGCGCGGGAAGGGTGGCAAATGTCGTGCGGCGGTCGCGGCTCTTGGGTAAGGCTGCCCAACTGGAGAACCCGCTGCTGTGCGCCGTGCGAAACGCGGCGGCAGGGGCGATGCCGCTCCGCCTGCAGTTGCGGCAGCTCGATCCCATCCTCGGGTACGAGGCGTAACGTCCGGCGCGGGGCGCGGGACGAGGTGGTGCTAAGATCACCGTTCTGCAAGCAGTTCAAGTTCGAAAGTAGGGCTTTAGAGGCTTGGGATTGAGCAGGCGCCGAAAGGTGCTCATCACGCTGGCGACGCTCATCGGGACGTTCCTGGCGGCGCTCGACTCGACCGTGGTCGGGACGGCGATGCCGACCGTGATCGGGGAGCTCGGCGGCCTCCCTCTCTACCCGTGGGTCTTCGCATCTTACCTCCTGGCCGCGACCGTCACCGGTCCCACCTTCGGCAAGCTCTCGGATACCTACGGACGCAAGCCGATCTACCTGACCGGCATCTTCCTCTTTTTGACCGGCAGCGTGCTCGCGGGTACCTCGGAGACAATGGGCGGGCTCATAGCCTTCCGCACCTTGCAGGGGTTGGGGGCGGGGGCGGTGCAGCCGGTGGCGGTTACCATCATGGGGGACATCTTCGAGCTGGAGAGCCGGGCTCGCGTGCAGGGTCTCTTCGGGGCGGTGTGGGGGATCTCCGCCGTGCTCGGACCTGCCGTGGGCGGTCTCATCACCGACTATGTCTCCTGGCGCTGGGTCTTCTACGTGAACGTCCCCTTCGGCCTCGCCGCCGCCATCCTCCTCGCCGCGACCCTCACCGAGAGCCTCGAGCGCCGCCGGGCGCGTCGCCCGGACTACCTCGGCACCGCCCTCCTGACCGGCGGCCTCGTCGCCGTGCTCCTGGCGCTGTTGGGCGGGGGAGGCGCACCTTCCCTCTCCGCCTCGACACTCGCTCTCTTTTTCGGCGGGCTGGTGGCGCTCGCGCTCTTCGTCGCCGTCGAGGGCCGGGCCGAGGACCCGGTCGTCCCCCTGGGGCTCTTCGGGATCCGAATCTTCACGGTCTCGGTGCTCGGGAACCTCGCCGTCGGCGGCGTGCTCTTCGGGGTCTCGGTCTACGTGCCGCTCTTCGTGCAGGGCTCCCTCGGAGGTACCGCCGTTACCGCCGGGGCCGCCGTTGCCTCGCTCTCCATCGGCTGGCCCGTCGCGTCCTTTGTAGGGGGGCGCATGCTCCTGAAGACCGGCTACCGCCCGACGCTCCTGCTCGGCGCAGTGTTCATGGCGCTCGGGGCCGCCCTGTGCGTGCCGATGGGCTCGGAGACTTCGCTAGCCTACGTCGTCGCGGCGGTCTTCGTCGTGGGGCTGGGCTTAGGGTTCACGAGCACGAGCTACCTGGTGAGCGTCCAGAACGCCGTGCCGTGGAGCCGGCGCGGGAGCGCGACCTCGGCGATGGTCTTTATGAGGACGGTGGGCGGCTCGGTCGCCGTCGCCGTGATGGGCGCGCTCCTGAACTACTCCTTGGGCACCCGCTATGAGGCTGCCGTCGAGAGGGCCGCCGGGGGAGACGCGGACCTCGCCCGCCTGCTCTCCGACCCAAACGCCTTGTTGCAGCCCGCGATACAAAATCGCATCCCCACGGACTCCTACGCGGAGATCTCCGGCGCCCTCGCCGCCGCGCTCTCGCCGACGTTCTGGGTGATACTTGCCCTCGGCCTCGGGGCCGTCGTCGCAGCATCGTTCTTCCCCCGCGGCCAGGCGAAGGACCTCATAAACAGGGAGGAAGATCATGAGTGACCCGACCAGCGAGCTGAGCCTGGAAGAGCTGCCGAACCCGCCCCTCTACCGTCTCGTGGATGAGGAGGGCCGGGATGTCTACGCCGAGACCGGGATCGGCGGCGAGCCCGCCACCGTAGGGGTGATCTTCGCGAGCGAGGAGCTCGCCCGGGAGTTCTCCGCCCGCGCTCCGGACTACGATATGGACGTCTTCGCCGGGCTCGCGCCGCGTTCCCTCGGCGACTGGGGCGCGGTGGAGGTCTTTGCGTCGGCGGGAGAGGACTACGTGCTCGCGATCTCGGACTCTGGGACCGGGCTCTTTCACGCTGCGGACGTCACGCGGCTCGCCGCCGAGGAGGCGCGCGAGATGCCGTTCCCCCTCTACCTCATAAGCGACGAGAGGGGCGAGTCGCCCCTCATCACCGTCGAGACCGAAGAGGGAGCGGTGCTCGTCGCCGCGCTCTTTAGCTCCCCCGAGAAGGCCCGCGCCTTCAAGGCCCGCGCCGTCCACCTCGACCTCCCCGACGCCCTCGGCACGATAGACGACGCGGATGGACTGAGACCTCACGCCCTCGTGGCCCAACAGGCCGGGGCAGACTACGCGGTGCTTGACCCGGAGTCGGGCATCACGGAGGCGATCCCGGTGGAGGAGTTGATCCGTTGAGGCGAACGCTCGGCGTGGGCTACGGTCTTTGCGAGTGTGGATGTGGTGGAGAAACCGCAGTATCCCACGTTACCGACAGGTTCAAAGGCTGGGTAAAAGGGATGCCGTTGAGGTTTCGAAGGGGGCATGCCGTCTTGGGAAGGACGATTTCTCGGAAATCTGCTTACAGTTACCATGCCCTTTCGGAGCTGGAATTAGGATGGTTCGCGGGCCTGATCGAAGGAGAAGGTTGCTTCACTATAAAGAAGGGTAAGAGGAAGAATGGCTTATCCTGCACCCCTGCCGTTCGGGTAGTTTCCACAGACGGAGACGTAATAGATCGGCTCCATAAATTAGTGCCTGCCGGAAGCGTCTGCGAGCCGACCCGTAAAACAAAGGGGGATAAGCAAATCTACTCGTGGTCCCTCAGAACAACGAAGCTGTGCTAGATCTGTTGGTCGTCCTCTTACCTTTGATGGGGAAGAGGAGGCAGAACAGGATCAGGGAGATCCTGTCTCACCCTACTTTTATACGGTACCCAGATGGTCAATACTAAAATGACGTTAGCCTGTGACGTGGATTCGACCGTGTGGGATCTCTCCGCCTGGGTCTGCGAGGCTGTCCTCGACGTAACTGGTGAGGTGCTCGACCCGGAATCCCTCTCCACCTGGACCCACGTCCTCGATGTGTACGGCGAGGAGGCGACGATGGAGATCTACGAGCGCTCACTCTCGCCCGAGCGCGTCCGCGAGCGCGAGCCCTATCCCGGCTCGGCGGAGGTCCTCCGAGGCTTGCAGGATGAGGGTATTCACATCCACTTCATCACCCACAACTGGGATGCGGAGGCGATGACCCCGCATCTCGAGCCCTGGCTCAGGGAGCACTTCGGACCCTATATAGGGTTGACCGTCACCACCGAGGACAAGCTCGGCATCCTGCGAGAGCTCGGCGCTTTCGGCATGGTCGACGACCGTCCCGATACCATCGCTCGCGTCGCCGACGCCGGACTATGGGCCGCAACGATGCTCCAGCCCTGGAACCGCAAGCTAGTCAAGGATCACCCGAAGATTTATGGCTTCACGAGCTGGCGCGAGGTGCCGAACCTCTTACCGCTCTTCGTCGAGATGGAACCTCGTTGACGCGCCGGACTTTCACGAGAGTTGGCGGGAAGCTCGAGGACCTCCCGACCCTTGAGACGGACCGCCTGATCCTGCGCAAGATGACCCCTGGCGACGCCGATGCAATGTTTGCCTACGCCTCGGACCCGGAGGTCACGCGCTACGTCGTCTGGGATACGCACCGCTCCATCGAAGACTCTAGGGCCTTCCTGGATCTCACGGTCCGGGGCTACGAGAGCGGCGCAGATCCTACCTGGGGCATCGTCTACAAGGGGGACCATCGCTTCATTGGTACCTGCGGGTTCGCGAGCCTGGAGCCCGAACACGCCTGCGCTGAGATAGGGTACGTGATCTCTAAAGAGTACCGGGGGCGCGGGCTCGCGCCCGAAGCCGTGCGGGCCATGATCTCCTTTGGCTTCAGGGAGATGGGCCTGAACCGCATAGAGGCCCGATGCATCGCCGAGAATACCGCCTCCGCCCGCGTTATGCGGAAGGCCGGCATGACCCATGAGGGTACGCTCCGCCAGAGGGAATTTATCAAGGGGGCTTACCGGGGCATGCAGATATACTCGATCCTCAAGGGCGAGCACCGCTCCCGTTAGCCGTACCTACCGCAGATGCCGGTCGAGCGAGTCGAAGAGGCGCTCTACGTCCCGTTCGTTGTTGTAGAGGTGCGGCGAGACGCGCAGGCTCCTGCCTCGAACGCTGACGAAGACGTTCTCACCCGCCAGCCGGGCGGCGAGGTCGTGGGGAGCATCGGGGCCGAGGCCGAGCCCGATCATGTGCCGCCCACGGCGCTCCTTTGGGATGGCCTCGATGCCCCGCCTCTTCGCCTCCTTCTCGACGAGATCCGTCAGGTCGCCGATAGATTCCGAGATTCCGCCCACACCCCAGCCGAGGACCTGGCGCAGCGCGACTATCGCCATCGGGAGCAGGACCGGGTTGCTCCGCTCCCCGACGTCGTAGCGCCGGGCGCCGGGCTGGAAGCCGTCCCTGTAGTCCACGAGACCGGCGAAGTCCTCGCTGTTCTCGCGGTTTAGCCAGTTGTGCTCGATCGGGGTCCCGCACCGGTACGCCTCGCTTACGTAGAGGAACCCGAGGCTGTAAGGCC
>JADDPM010000214.1 GCA_016781885.1 Rubrobacter sp. | reverse complement strand
AAGGAGAACGAGGTCTACACCGTCAACGGCGTGGCCTTTCACTATCAGCGCCACCCCATAAAGATAAAGCAGGGGGAGAAGGTCCGGGTGTACCTGGCGAACTTCACGGAGTTCGACCTCATAAACAGCATGCACATGCACGCGAACTTCTTCAACTACTTCCCGACCGGGACGAGTATGGAGCCGACGGAGTTCACCGACACGAAGATGCTCGCCCAGGGGGAGCGCGGGCTCATGGAGTTCACCTACAACCGCACCGGCCGTTTCATGTTCCACGCCCACGTCAACGAGTTCGCGGAGCTCGGCTGGCTGGGCTTCTTCGAGGTAGAGGAGTAAGGGATGGAACACAGAGAAGGAGCAACGATGGAACGTAAGGAACGCGGACCGGGCTGGGTGCTCCTGGGGCTCCTGCCACTCCTGGGATTGGGGATCTTGCTGGCCCTCATCGTGGTCAACGGGGCGGGGGTGGAGCGGGACGACCTCCCGCCCGTGGAGGATCTGACCATCGAGCGGGTGACGATGCCGACGGAGAACGAGTTCGTTGTCTCCGTCACCAATGGCGGCCCGGACCCCGTGACGATTGCTCAAGTCAACGTGGACGACGCCCTCACGGGTTTCGAGATGGAGTCGGGGAACCCGATCCCGCCGCTCGGTTCGGAAGAGATAACGATCCCCTACACGTGGGTCGAGGGCGATGCGTTCGGTATAGTCCTCATCACGAACCTCGGAACCACCTTCGAGACGGAGGAGCCCGTACCGGCGTTCCTCACGCCGGGCTTCTCGTCGCAAACGTTCTTCCAGTACGCGCTCATCGGGTTCTACGTCGGCATAGTGCCGGTGGCCCTGGGGATGCTCTGGTTCCCGTTCCTGCGGCGCCTCGGGACCTCGGGCATGAACTTCGTTTTGGCTCTGACGGTGGGGTTGCTGGTCTTCCTGGTGGTGGACACGCTGCTAGAGGCCGGAGAGGTCGCCATAGAGCTGCCGGGCGCCTTCTCGGGGATCCCGATGGTGATCCTGGTCTCCCTACTGACGCTGCTCGGGCTCCTGGGAACCGAACGGCTCTTTCGGCGCGGGCGCACCGAGGCGAGTCGGCTCGGGACCTCCTACCGGATATCCTTGGGGATAGGGCTGCACAACCTCGGGGAGGGGCTGGCCATAGGGGCGGCGTTTGCCCTAGGAGAGGCCGCTCTCGGAACCTTCCTGGTGCTCGGGTTCACCCTGCACAATATTACCGAGGGTGTCGGCATCGCCGCGCCCATCTTGAAAGAGAAGCCCAGGCTCGCCCACTTCGCCGGACTGGTACTCCTCGCGGGGACCCCGGCCATCCTGGGGACCTGGATCGGGGGTTTCGCCTTCTCGAACCTCGCGGCGGCCATCTTCCTGGCCATCGGGGCCGGGGCCATCCTCCAGGTCATCTACGAGGTCACGCGGCTCCTCCTGAAGGACTCCGACCGGGCCGGAGCCCCGGTCCTCTCTGGCCCGAACCTGGGGGGGCTCACGGCCGGGATAGCCATCATGTACGTAACCGGCCTCCTGGTCAGCGTGTAAGGAAGAGAGACAAGAGCCCGGGGATCTCATCTCTTTCTTCCCCTGGGCTCTTTCTAAGAGCCCAGGGAGTTCTTCTCCTTCTTTCTCTCTGGGTTCTTTCTAAGAGAAGGAGCGGACATCAATCCAGGCAAGGGAGTTGTTTCGATGCACAACCGTGAAATCGCCTACGCGCTGCTGAGGGTGACCGTAGGTGTGATGTTCCTGTTCTATGGAGTCGGCAAGCTGCTGAGAGGGATCGGCGGTTTTACTGGAGGTATGGTGGAGCGGTTTGCGGGCTCCTTCCTTCCGACGTTTCTCGTGGAACCGTTTGCCTACGTGTTGCCGTTCGCGGAGGTAGCGATCGGCACGCTTCTCGTGCTGGGCTTGTTCAACGTACCTACTCTTACGCTTGCCGGACTCCTCATGTTGGCACTCACGTTTGGCGCCGTCGTGCTAGCTGATCCTCCCACGGCTGCTCAAAACGTCACCTTTGCGCTGGTGATCTTTGTGCTGCTGTGGTTAGCGGAGCACAATGCCTACTCACTCGACCGCCCACGGGCTCGACGAAATACGGGCAAGGAGGAAAGTACGGGCAAGGAGGAAAGTGCCAAATAAGGAACGGATTTCGAGAAAGAAGTTCATCGGCTTGGGAGCGGCTCTGGGGCTGGGCTCAGTAGGAGCTTCGGTAATAGCCGGTTGCGGAGGCGGCGGTGGTTCCGCCGGGAGCGGAGGAACCACAACGTCTACCGGCACGGCCGAGAGCACCGCAGGGGGCGGCCCAGAGGTCGGCAAGGGGCAGGCCATCGCCAAGGAGTCCGAGGTGACGCCCGAGGCCGCCTTCCCCTTCACCGACGCCGCTAACGGACGACCTGGCATGCTGGTACGTCTCGAAAGCGGCGATCTTGCGGCGTACTCGGCGGTCTGCACGCACCAGGCGTGTACCGTCGCCTACCGGCCAGAAGAGAAGAAACTTGCGTGCCCGTGCCACGGATCGGTCTTCGATCCGGCGAGAGGCGCCGCCGTCGAGAACGGCCCGGCAAGCTCCCCCCTGCCGAGGTTAGATATAGAGGTTAGAGAGGGTGAGGTCTTCCTTGCTTAGGGCCGTTACTCTTCCGATGGTCGGCAACACGACTAAGCTCGTTCCAAGTATACGTAAAATGGATCGTTTAGGGAAAGGAAACACGGAGAGATGAGTTGGATCCGAAAGAGCCTGTCGAGTA
>JADDPM010000090.1 GCA_016781885.1 Rubrobacter sp. | reverse complement strand
TGAGCATGGCGATGATGCCCGAGTCGGCGAAGTAGTTGTCCCGGAAGTAGAAGTGCCCGGAGTGCTCCCCGCCGAAGGCGGCGTCATTCGAGCGCATCTGCGGTTTTATGATCGAGTGCCCGGCTTTGGTGCGGATCGGCCTGCCGCCTTCGCGCCTCACGAGCTCGGGGAACGCCTTCGAGCAGACGGCGCTGTAGATGATCGCCGCCCCCGGCTCTTTCTCGAGGACGTTCTTGGCGACGAGCGTGGCGAGCAGGTCTCCGGAGATCGTCACGCCCTTCTCGTCTACGATGAAGCACCGGTCGGCGTCTCCATCGAAAGCAACGCCGAAGTCCGCGCCCTCGGCGACGACGCGTTCCTGGAGCTCCTGCATGTTCTCGGGCTCTATGGGGTTGGGCGGATGGTTCGGGAAGGAGCCATCGAGCTCGAAGTACATGGGTACGTACTCGAAGGGCAGCTTCTCGAAGAGGGGGGGGAGCATCTTGCCGGCCATCCCGTTGCCCGCGTCCACGACTATCTTCAAAGGACGCAGGCCCTCGGTGTTAATGAAGCTCAGGCAGTGTTTGGCGTAGTCCTCGACGATGTCGCCCTCTTCGACGGAGCCCGCGTACTCGCTGGGTTCCGGGAGATCGCCGGAGGTGATCAGGTCGCGTATCTGCTTGATCCCCTCGTCGCCCGATAGGGCGATGGCGTCCTCGCGGCAGAGCTTCAGGCCGTTGTAGTCTTTCGGGTTGTGGGAGGCGGTGATCATCGCTCCCCCCGGCTCTTCGAGGTGGCCGACGGCGAAGTAGAGCGCGTCGGTGGAGACTAGCCCGATGTCCAGAACGTCCGCCCCGGCCTCGGTGACGCCCTTGATGAACGCTTCTTCGAGGGCTTCGCCCGAGAGGCGCATGTCGCGCCCGACGACCACGCGGGAACCCGAAAGGTTCAGGTAGTTGACGAAGGCGCGTCCTACCTGCCGGGCCACATCCTCGTTCAAGGCGTCCGGGTAGAGGCCCCGGATATCGTATGCCTTGAAAATCGACTCGTCGATCATCGCTCTCCCTCTACCTCCGGCTCGTCTCGACGACTCCACCATCACCGGAGCCGCGCGGCTCCGCGCTCCGGTACAATAGCGGACTATGGTTGCTCGTGCAGGACGCTCTCTATCTCCACTTCATATTTGATGAGATCTCGTTTCGTAGGGCTGGCGGCAGTCTTCTACTCCGCGCTCCTCATCTTGGCCGCGCTCCTCGGCGCTCTCTGGGACAGAAACGTCTTCACGTTGGGCGACAGATCGCTACTGAGCCTCCTGATCGGGGTCGCTATCGCTTGCGGTACCGTAACTTCAGGTATCCTCCTCTTCCGTCTCGTGCCGGTCCTGCGCAAGCTCTCCGATGAGCTCGCCCCGCTCCTCGTGGATGGCGCGAGGGGCAGGGACCTCGTTCTGGTCTCGGTGGCGAGCGGCGTGGGAGAGGAGGTCTTCTTCCGGGGGGCGTTGCAGCCCGTGCTGGGTATCGTGCTCGCCTCGCTTTTATTCGGGGTGTTGCACGTCGGCCCCGACCGGCGGTACCTGATCTGGACGCTCTGGGCCGTCGGAGCGGGTTTCTTGTTCGGCTACCTTTACATCTGGAC
This sequence comes from Rubrobacter sp., assembly GCA_016781885.1. Lineage (GTDB taxonomy): Bacteria > Actinomycetota > Rubrobacteria > Rubrobacterales > Rubrobacteraceae > Rubrobacter_F. The sequence continues at coordinate 7,327 of JADDPM010000090.1, read as the reverse complement.
GGGCGGCCTCCTGGCCCCGATCGCCGCGCACGTCCTGCATAACGCCGCCACACTCCTCCTCTGGAAGCGCTCCCGGCGGTCGTCCACCGCCGCAGGTAACGAGCCTCCGGTAGAGCCCACCGTGGTACGGGGGGAGCGATGAGTGTGCTCCCCAATACCACGACCAGGGGGGCGGGGAGGCGGTGGCCTTTATACGCGCTCGTGGCGGTAGCGCTCGTCGCGCTGGCCCTGGGCGTGGAGGCGCTCTTGAGGGAGGAGAACTTCGCGCCGCGGAAGGAGATCCTCTCCACCAGCGTGCGCGACGTCATAGTGAGCCCGGAGAACAGCCTCTATCCGCCCCCGGACACAAACCGCTTCCAGGGGCCGCCGGAGACCGTCTTCGTGTACCTGAGCGTGGAGGGCCTACCTTCGGGGGAGGACATGGAGGCGCGGGCCCAACGGGCAGAGTCGGGATCCGTGTTCCGTATGTTCTTCGGGGAAGGGGCGGGGCTCGAGGTTCTCGACGAGCAGGAAGACCAGTTGAGCAAGGCCGAGAACGGGGCTACCGGGATCGTGAAGTTCGCCCTCAAGACGGACTCCGGCGAGCCCCTCCCTCCCGGCAACTACACCGTCGAGGTCTACGGTCCGGGAGATGCCGATGGGGGTGGCGAACCGGCGGTACGCAAGTCCTTCGTCGTCGAGAAGGCGTAGAGTTCGAGGGGGTTGTGCTGTCTCTCTAGCCTTGCGCCGGGGGTAGTAGAGTTACGTTTTTCGGATACAATGTGTTGCGGTTGGAGTGAGACCACGTGGACGTTAAAAGAGGGCCGAGCGGGGGGGTCCGTGTCAGAAGGAGCGGATGCGCGCTAAGGACATAATATTGAGCCTCATGAGCCTGGCCCTGATCGGGGCCGGCGTGTTCCTCATCTCCACGTTCTTTATGGGCTCCGGCATGCGCGGCGATTCCTCCGATGGTCAGCGAGACTTCACCCCGCCCTTGGTGAAGGATACGACGACGGCCTTGGAGAAGGGACCCTCGGACGATCCCCTGAGGCTCACCGTCCCGAAGATGGACAGGATCTCCAACGTCGAGATACCCACGGCCGAGGGCAACGACGAGGAGAAGCTCAAGAACTACGCTGCCATCCACCTCGAAGGCACGGACTATCCGTGGGAGAAGGGGGGGAACGTCTACATCGCCGGCCACCGGCTCGGCTATCCGGCGACGAGCAGCTTTCTCGCGTTCTACGACCTGGACAACCTGGAGAAGGGCGACTTGGTCATCGTCGCGGACGCCGACGGCGAGGAGTACACCTACGAGGTGTACCAGGAGACCATCGTCGGACCGTTCGACTTCTCCGTAACCGAGCCGGTCGAGGGTAAAGACGTCCTCACGCTACAGACCTGTACGCTGCCGGACTACTCGCAACGCCTGATCGTTCAGGCTGAGAAGACGGTCTAGGAGTGACGATCCTGATAAACAACTTTTCATTGGGAGGGGGATAGGCCTTGCTCCGACTGCCGGCAAAGGTAGGCCGCCCGCGGGTCCCGGGCAAGGGGCCCGGCAAGAACGGCCCGAAGAAGAAGGAGTCCGAGCTCCCCGCGACGAGGGCCAAGATGCAGGTGCGCGTAGTGGCGATCGCGATGATCGTCGCACTCGTCTTCGTAGTTCTGGTCTTCAGGCTGTGGCACCTGCAGGTCCTCACCGGCAACGAGTACGCCAACACCGCCCAGGAGACCCAGACCCGGTCCGTCAAGATACCGGCTCAGCGTGGTGTGATCTACGACCGTGACGGCGAGGTCCTGGCGAACAACCAGCCCGGTCTGAACGTCACCATCGTTCCCGACTCTATAGGCCGCGCGGAGGTCGAGGAGCTGGCGGATGCCCTGGAGGCCGATAAAGAGGCGGTTCTCGACAGCTACGACGCCGCGATAGCGTCGGGCAACCAGTACAGCCCGATGCTCGTAAAAGAGAACGCGAGCCGTGAGGACGTGATGTACGTCAGCGAGCGGACCGAGGAGTTCAAGGGCCTCGTGGTCAACGACGACTACGTGCGCAACTACCCGAATGAGGAGCTTGCAGCCCACGTCCTGGGCTACACCGGGGCCGTCACGGAGAACGAGTTGAGGAGCGGCCCGTTCGAAGGTCTCAGTAATGACGCCGTCGTGGGCAAGGGCGGCCTGGAGCTTGCCTACGAGGAGATTCTGCGCGGCGAGCCGGGTTCCAAGAACTACACCGTGGACGCACTGGGCCGGGAGGTCGTCGTTCGCCGGGCCGACGGGCGGCGCTACGACGGCAACTCGGAGGAGATCCCCGAGCTTGGCCAGCCGGCGAGCATCACGGACCCGGTACCGGGCAGGGACCTCACCCTCACCATCGACATGGACCTGCAGAAGAAGGCCGAAGAGGAGCTGGAGGCGGCGATAGGGCGATCCAGGGAGAAGGGGAACCAGGGGACCGGAGGGGCCGTAGTCGCCCTCGACCCTGACAGCGGCGAGGTTCTGGCGATGGCGGGCCGGCCCACCTTCGACCCGCAACTCTTTGTCGGCGGGATCACCGGCCGCGAGGAGACCATGCAGTACGAGTACCTGAACTCCGAGGAGGCCCACGCCCCGTTTACCAACCGGGTCATCGCAGGGGGCTACCCCGCCGCCTCGGCGTTCAAGGTCTTTACCGGGATGGCGGGCCTGGAGTCGGGCGCGATCGGGCCCGGAACTACCGTCATGGATAAGGGCGAATGCTGGCGTCCGGCGGGCTCGGTCGGCGGCTGCTGGCAGAGCTGGCGCCAGAACAGCCCCAAGTACGATGTCCTGGGGGACCACGGCACCCAGAATTACGCCCAGGCTCTGGGTGACTCGAACAACAAGTTCTTCTACCAGGTAGCGGACTGGATGTGGAACCGCACCGACGACGAGAATGAGTTGCCCAATTACTATCAGCAGTTCGGGTTTGGACAGGCAACAGGCGTGGATCTCGCCGGCGAGTTCGAGGGGCGCGTCCCCACCCGCCAGTGGCAGGAGGAGGCCGGGGGGACCCCCGACGACAGGTTATGGACCGTGGGCCGGTGGGTCAACCTCTCCATCGGCCAGGGCGACCTGCTGGTCACGCCGTTGCAGCTCATCCGGGGCTACGCAGCCATCGCCAACGGCGGAACCCTCATAACCCCGCACGTAGGCAAGGAGATCCGGGACCAGAGCGGGAGCGAGATCGAGGAGATCTCGCCCGAGCCGGCGGGCCAGTTGGGCGTCTCCCCCGGCACCCTCCAGGAGACGATCAGGGGCATGAGGATGGTCACCGGCAAGGGTGGTACGGCGGAGAGTAGCTTCGAGGGCTCCTCCTTGAAGGCGGTCGGCAAGTCGGGGACCGGCGAGATGTGGGGCAAGGGCAACGTGAACTGGTTTGTCGGATGGGACGAGAGCCAGTCCGACCCCGTCCTCGTGCTCGTGATGATCGAGGGCGGCGGAGCCTTCGAGAGCGGCAGCGAGCTTACCGCCGCCCCCGCCGCGCGCAACATCCTCGAGTACTATCACGGCCTCGAAGGGAAGTCCTCAGGGAGCCCGTCTGAGAAGAACGACCAGACGAAGCTCTCCGACCCCGTCGCCGGCAGGCCCGAGGAGGCCCCGGGCGGGGAGACCGCTTCGGTCGCCAACCCTCCGGCCGGTTGATCTAGAGAGACCTGAAAAGGAGATTGTTTGTCGCACGCTACGGTGTTACTTCTCACGCTCCCAAGCCCGCCATCACCGGTGATCTTCGAGGCCGGACCCTTCGCCGCGCGTTACTACGGAATCTTTATAGCGCTGGGGATCGCGCTCGCCACCTGGCTGACCGGGCGGGAGCTTGCGCGCAAGGGCTACGACGGGGCGATGGCCCTCGACGCCCTGTTTTTCGTCGTGCCGTTCGGATTTATCGGTGCGAGGGCTTACCACGTCGCGACCGACTACCAGCTCTACTCCAGGGACCCGATCCCCGGGATCTTCGAGGTCTGGAACGGTGGGCTGGGCATCTACGGCGCCGTGATAGGGGGACTCCTGGGGGTCCTCGTCTTCGTCGCCGTCGCAAGGACCTCCTTCTACGAGCGGCTCTTCGGGAGGACCTACAGGATCAGCCCGCTCGCCTTCGCGGACGCAGCTGCCCCCGGCCTCATCCTCGCCCAGGCGGTCGGACGCTGGGGGAACTACTTTAACCAGGAGCTCTTCGGCCGCCCCTCCAGCCTCCCCTGGGCGATCGAGATAGCCCCCGAGAACCGGCCTCCGGGCTTCAAAGACGAGACCGCGTTCCACCCGACGTTCCTCTACGAGTCGATCTGGAACATACTAGTCTGCCTCGCCCTCCTCTACATCGCCCGCCGCTTCGCCGACCGCCTCAAAAACGGCGACATATTCCTTCTCTACGTGAGCCTCTACTCCCTTGGCCGCGTCTTTGTCGAGGCGCTTCGCATAGACCAGGCCTTCATCATCGGCGACTTCCGCGGCAACCTCTTCGTCGCCTCGATCCTCGCCCTAACCTTCGCCCTGCTCTTCTTCCTCCGCCACGCCGGCGCCGGCGGCCGCCGCAAGCGCCCCTCCGCCAACCCCTAGCCTAGCTTGACGCCAGTTCTACAAACTGTTACTTTTTCTCTGCAACTGAAAAAATTTTTCAATTAGCGGAGGTACACGCTGGAGGCGGCGATCGGAAAGATGCGGGGTGGGGGGTACAAGGCGACTCCGCAACGGATGTCGGTCTTGCGGACGCTCGCCAAGGAGCAGCACCAGACCCTGGAAGATATCCGGACACAGTGTCCGGAGGTGGGGTTGGTGACGGTGTACCGGACGCTGGATCTGTTGGTTGGGCTCGGTATCGTGCGGCGGCTGGACCTCGGGGACGGGGCGCGTTACGAGCTCGCCGAGGACCATCACCACCACATGATCTGCGAGCAATGCGGCGAGATCTCAGAGTTTGAGCAGTGCCCGCTAGACCCGGGGCGGCTCCCGGCGGGAGACGGGTTTGAGGTACGCTCCCACAGTCTTGAGGTATACGGGCGGTGCGCGGCTTGCGGGTAGACGAGGGGAGTCCCGCTGCCTGCGGGGAGGGTTGCCAATGAGCGTGATCTTTTTGGCTGTGATGGCTACGGTTGGTTTCTCGGTAGCGAGCCTCCTGTCTCTCCTCGGCGGCGATCTGGGGGCGAGAGGACGCTCGTATTCGGCCGCTTTCGCGGCGGGTATACTGCTCGCGCTGGCGTTCGCAGACCTCTTCCCCGAGGGGTTTGAACTCGCCGGGGAGACGGCGGTCGTGGGATTCATCGGGGGTTTCGTCCTGCTGTTCCTGACCGAGGCGTTTACCCGGTCCCACACACACCATTCGCTAGAGGAACCACTCCTCAAACACACGCTTGGACCGTTCGTTCTGGGGCTGGCGATCCACAACCTCGCGGACGGCTTCGTTCTTGGCGTGAGCGCCGAGGCGTCCGGGGTGGTCTCGGGGCTCGTGGGCCTGGGCATCCTCGTTCATCAAGTGCCGGTAGGTATCTCTCTGGCCGCTGTCCTCGTAGCTGTGCGCGCGACGCGCAGCCGGGTGATAAGAACGACAGTGTTGCTGGGGCTGGCGATCCCGCTCGCGGCGATCCTGACTTTAGCCTTTCCCGTGCCCGGAGACTCGACGCTCGGTCTCCTAACCGGTGTGGCCGGCGGTGTGCTGGCCTACATGGGGACGGCTCACCTGCTCCCGGAGGCGCAGTCAGAGCAGCCCGGAAGAGTTACCGCCGTCTTCTTTGCGGTTACGCTCGCCGCGATCACCGCTATCCTCATGATCCTTGAAGGGGGATAGCCCGGTAGACGTGGATAGGCGTTCGCCAGACTACACTCGGCCTTAACGAGTTAGAGGTACCATGCACCCAGCAGGAGGGCCTCGAGACCGAAGGCGGCGAGGATGGGGGTCGCGGCGACGAGCCTCTTATGAGAGAAGATAGTCGGGGCCATGAGGTAACCGAAGACGAGGCCGCCCACCAGACCGCCGACGTGGGCGGTGTTGCTTACCCCCGGGATCGTTGCGCCGATGCCGAGGTTGATCACGGTTATGAAAAGTAGCTGGCTTATGACGGGATCCCGCGTGGAGAACGTGCCGCGTCGCACCGCGAAACCGAAGATGCCGCCCGCCAGGCCGAAGATGGCCCCCGACGCCCCGACCGCCGGGCTGTTCGGGGCCCCGAAGTACAGCAGCGCCAGCCCGCCCGCGATGCCGCTGATGAAGTAGAGCGCGAAGAAGCGGCCCCGTCCGAAGGTGATCTCCGCAAAGGAGCCGAGGAAGTAGAGGGCGAGCATGTTCATAGCCAGATGAATAAAGCCCGCGTGCAAAAAGGCGCTCGTGACGAGACGCCACGCCTCACCCTGCGCTACGTAAACCGGCACGAGCGCGCCCAGGATCAGGACGTTCCCCGGCTGGTTCACGAGCCCGGCATTGAGCGGCGTCCCCGTCCCGGAGCCCACGACGGCCACGGCCAGATACACCACCACGCAGGCGGTGATGAGACCGAAGGTTACGGGGAGGCGTATAGAGGCCAAAGAGGCGGGAGACCGGCGTTAACGGCGCTTGATCTCGCGGGCGGCGTCGCCGACCTGGACCTTGGTGACGTCTTCCAGGGGACCGCCGAACATACTTTCGAGGTCCTCCGGGCCGTCGCCCTGTCCGGTGCCCCCGAAGCCCTGGGCCTGGACGTTCTCGCCGAACATCTGCCCGAAGATGCGCTGGAGGTTCTCCTGCATCTCTCCGAAGCCCGCCACGCCGAAGGGTGATTCCGAGTCGACGAAGCGAGCGATGGCGAGCTTCTCCTTGACCTCAGTGACCTCGGCCTTCGCCTTCACGTCCTCCACGGTGCCCAGGGTCTCGCCAGTGTCCGGGTCCCAGACCTCCTCTCCCTCTGGGGCGAAGATCTCGAAGACCATCCCCTGCCGGACGCCGTGCGTGCGGCCCCGGTTCAACACGACCTCGCCTTTACCCAGTATTTTCGCGACTTTTCCTTCTACGGCCATAAGATGTTGCCTCCGCTCTCTACGAATGACTACGAGGATTATATCTCTCACGGCGAACGGACCGGGAGGAGGCTAGAATCCGCCGCATGACGGAGAACGGAACGCGCACGAACAGGGTGGGACGGCACCTGCCGACCTCCGGGGGATTGAAGAAGACCTTGAGCCTGGCGCGGGAGCAGGGGTTGGAGGCGGTCCAGATCTTCGTCTCCAATCCCCAGAGCTGGGCCGTCCCCGCCTCTCGACCCGACGCCGTAGCCTTCGCCGGGGGCGCCCGGGAGATCGGGCTCACCCCCGTGGTCGTTCACGCGAAGTACCTCATAAACCTCGCCGCCCCGAACCCCGAGCA
>JADDPM010000213.1 GCA_016781885.1 Rubrobacter sp. | reverse complement strand
GAATCGCCAAATATGAAAAGTAGCGAGCCTATCCGCGCAAGCTCTAAGTTTGTTGGTTCAGAGTTTGTAGTCGAACCGGAATTCCCTGCCTAGACCGACCAACTGGCGCAAGGTTGGTTGCCTTGGAAAGGCGTACTTTTAAACGCCGGGGTCAAGACCGGCCGGAGTTCGGTAAGATTCTCCTGGGTACGGTTGATAGTATATGCGCATTGCCATAGTTTTCGGTAGAAACGGAGTCTTGGACTGACGATAGCGGCAAACAAGATGGAAGTGCTTGCGCTGACGCGCAGGCTTGTCCGGTACCGATCTTTCACGCCGGGGGCGGCTGAGTCGACAATAGACTTCGTCAACGGCTGGTTTGAGGCGCGAGGGCTGGAGACGAGCCGCTACAAGGGTGCGGGGCCGCAGGGGGAACTCTCCTCGCTGGTGGCGAGGGTAGGCTCGGGAGAACCGATGATACTCCTGCACGCCCACGCGGACGTGGTGCCTGGTGAGGAGGAGCAGTTCGAGGCCTACGAGCAGGACGGTGAGCTCTTCGGTCGCGGCGTCTACGATATGAAGGGGGCTCTGGCCGCGATGATGTACGCCGTCGAGGACCTGCACGTTACGGGCTGCGAGGCGACGGTGGAGCTCCTCATCGTGCCGGACGAGGAGAGGGAGTATGGGGGGCGCAAGGGAGCGGAGGTCCTGATCGAGAACGGTCACACGGGCGACTTTCTAATCACCGGCGAGCCGACGGACTTCCACATAGGCATCCAGGCAAAGGGTGTTTTGGATCTGCGGATAACCTTGAAGGGAAAGAGCGCGCACGGCTCGCGGCCCTGGCTCGGCAAGAACGCGGTCCTTCTGGCTTACGAGCACTACAAACGTGTGCTGGAGTTGCCGTTCGCGAGAGAGAGGAGCGAACTTTTCCCGTACCCGAGCATTAATATGGCCCGGATCATCGGCGGCGACGTCATCAACCGCGTCCCGGACCGCGCTACCTACGACCTGGACATTCGCTACCTGCCAAACCAGGACCCGAAGGAGATTGTACGCCAGATCCGCTCGATAGACCTCCCCGCTGAGGCGGAGGTCCTCTTCACCCACGAGCCGACCTACGTCTCCCGTAAGAACCCCTTCGTGAAGGCGCTGCGCGAGGTCGCTACCCGTCACTTCCACCGTAACCCGGTCGGCGTCGGCCGCCACGGCTCCTCCGATATAGTCTACTTCCAGCGCTCCGGTATCCCCGGCGTCGAGTTCGGACCCATAGGCGGCGGCCACCACGGCCCCAGGGAATTCGTCGTCTCCGACTCTTTGGAGACCTACCGGCAGATGCTCGTGCAGTTCGTGCAGATACTTGCCGTGAATGGCGGAGTCAACGGGGAGGCTGTATAGCGTACGAAGCCAGCGGCTGGCGTCTACGACAACGTGTCAGACTCCCCGGCGGCGAGATAGCCTACGACGTCTTTGGCGAAGGCCCACCGGCGATTCTCGTGCACGGGACGCCGAGCCGGTCGTACATCTGGCGCAACGTCGTGCCGAAGCTCGCTAACCGCTTCGCCGTGTACGCATTCGACCTCCTCGGGTTTGGCGAGTCGGAGCGGAGGGATGGGCTGGACGTCTCTATCGCGGCCCAGGCGGGTTTGCTCGCCGAGCTGGTCGAGTTCTGGGGGCTTGAAGCTCCCGCGCTCGCGGGTCACGATATAAGAGGCGGTATCGCGCTTCGCGCCCATCTCCTGGGAGGGGTTGAGTTCAGCCGCATCGACGCTGTCGTACTGCTGCGTCCCTGGATCACACCGACAACCCGTCACGTCAAGGCGCACCTGGACGTTTACCGGACGATGCCGACCGGATCGTTCGAGGCTATCGTCGCCGGGCACCTGCGTACCGCTTCGTACCACCCGATGGACGAGGAGGCCTTCACGGTCTATATGGACCAATGGCGAGGGTAGATAGGACAGAAGCTTTACCTCCAGAAAGACGCCCAGCTCGACGAAAGGCACACCGCCGAGTTCGAGCCCCTTTTGCGTTCGATGAGGATGCCCGTGCGGATACTATGGGGCGAGAGAGATGCGTGGCTGGACCCCGCCATCGCCAGGCGCCTGAGGGACCTGCTCCCGAACGCGGACCTGGAGTTGATCCCGGACGCCGGGCACTTCTCGATGGAGGACGACTCCGAGAGGACAGCCGCCGCACTCGCCGACTACTTCGCCCGGTGAAGGAAATATACTAGAACTCTATTAAGCTTGCTTTGCTACCATTAGTAGCTTCTTGAAAGTTGCGTGTAGCGCGAGTATATTGCATTTGGTTTTCGAGTAGCGTCTCGAGGGAAGAAAGGCCGGTTTTGGCTCTAGCTCTGTTACTGCAAGAGATTGGCTACGGCACGCTCTACGTGTACGTGGGCCTGTTTATCTTGCTGGTCGTCGGTTTCGTTGCGACAACCCTGGTCCTGGCGCGGCTCATCTCGCCGAGCCGGAAGAGTTCGCGGGCCAAGGGCCAGAACTACGAGACCGGAGAGGTGACGGTCACCGACCCGTGGCGTCCCTTCCCGGTCCGCTACTACGTCTTCGCGCTGCTCTTCCTCATCTTCGACGTGGAGGCGGCGTTTCTCTATCCGTGGGCCGTTATTTACCGGGGTCTGGGGCTTTACGGCTTCGTGGAGATGGTTATTTTCGTGCTTATATTAGGCGTGGGGCTCGCCTACGCCTGGAAGAAAGGGGCCCTTAAATGGGTTTGATGCAGAAGTTCAACGAGCCGAACATCATAACGACGAGTTCGGACAAGCTCTTCAACTGGGCCAGGAAGAACTCTCTCTGGCCGTTGCAGTTCGGGCTGGCGTGTTGCGCTATCGAGATGATGTCAACCGGCAT
>JADDPM010000089.1 GCA_016781885.1 Rubrobacter sp. | reverse complement strand
TGACCTGCACGTCGAAGGGCCGCATCCCTAGGGTACGTTTCGACGCCTCCCGCACGACCGCGAAGGCCTCGTGCAGGATGTCGTCAAGGGTCTCGCCTGCATCGAGCCGCTCGCGGAACTCGTCGGTTTTGGCGCGCAGATCCTCGTCGGAGAGCTTCTCGATCTTGGGCTCGAAGGCGTTCACGGCCTCGACGCCCTTCTGGAGCGCCTTGACCTTGCGGCCCTCGCCAATACGCAAGATTCTGGTTAGTAAGTTAGCCAAAGTTAGTTTCCTCGCTTGGGCATAGGGCTCGTCGCCCCGTACCCGTCCGTTTACCTCGCAGGCTCTATAAGCCCGTAATTGCCGTCTCGACGCCGGTATACCACATTTACCTCGCCCGTATCCGCGCTGGTGAACACGAAGAAGGAGTGGTCCAGGAGCTCCATCTGCAGCGCCGCTTCCTCCGGGCTCATCGGCTTCATCTGAAACTGCTTGGTGCGCACGATACGGGTCTCTATCTCCTCTGCCTCCTCCTCGACCATGACCGGCTGTGGCTCCTCCTCCTGCAGGTGCCGCTCTCTCTGACCGTGCCAGCGGTCGAGCTGGCGGCCCCGGTAGCGCCGCACCTGCCGCTCCAGCTTGTCCGCCATAAGGTCTATAGAGGCATACATATCGCTGCTCGCCTCCCGCGCCTTCAAGACCGCCCCGTTGATAAAGAGGGTAGTGTCGGCCACCTCGGGCTCGGAGATAGAGGGGTTGCGTTCGTGGATCAACTCCACCTCCGCCCGCGAGACACTGTTCCCGTCATCGAAGAACTTGGCTATACGCTCGACCTTCTCGGTCGCGTACCGCTCCAAAGCCTCCGTCAACGAGATGTTCCGTCCCTTGACCTCTAGCTCCATGTTGGCCTCCCTTCGGTCGGCAGCTTGTCAGCTGTCAGCTCCCAGCAGCTGTCAGCTCCCAGCAGCTGTCTTTTGGTCCGGCTCGCCTCCTTACGAGCCCACCAACCGTTCGCTCTTTTCCTGGCCGCTCATCTGAAACGACCGCCTCTCGCCATCCTCGTTCTACCTGCGCTAACCGCTGATAGCTGACTGCTCAAACAGTCCTGCACAGGGTCAGGGCCTGGACCTCTTCTGCGCCCGCCCTCCTCAATACCGCAGCGCACTCGCTCAAAGTAGCGCCGGTAGTAAAGACGTCGTCCACTAGGAGTACCCTGCCCGCGACGGGGCCCCGCGAGACGAACGCGCCCGAGACGTTCTCCCGACGCGCGCCGGCGGAGAGCTCGATCTGATCCCTGGTCCTGCGCACGAGCTTTAGTTTATCCAAAACCGGCGCGCTTATCCTCTGCGCGACGCTCTTCGCCATGAGCTCCGCCTGGTTAAAGCCCCGCCTGGCGAGCCGCGAACGGTGCAGCGGGACCGGCGTCACCAGGTCGAACCGCGCGCCGACGTCGAGCGCCCCTGACATGAGCGGTCCCATAACCTTCCCCACGACGCCGAGGTACCCTTTGTACTTGAGCGCGTGTACGAGCCCCTTCCCCACCCCCTCGTAGCGCAACGGCGCCCGCGCCCCGTCGAACCCGAAGTCCCTGCTTCGGCACTCCCCGCACCCGAAGACCTCGAAGGCGGTAGGCGCGCCGCACCTCCCGCAGAAGGGCCGCTCTAAAAGCGGCAGCGCCTCAAAGCACCCCCGGCAAAGGACGTCGCTCGCCCGCCGCTCGCAGCCCACACAACGTTGAGGGTAGAAGAGCTCGGTGAGGACATCTACATAGGGTTTGTGAAAGCTGTCAGCCATCTGTCAAATATTTTTGCCGACAAGCTGGCTAGCAGAAAGGCTGACCAGCTATTAAAAGCTCATGCTCCTGGGCGGCAGAACGACACCTGGATTGATCCGCACGCCCTGATCCAGGACGTTCCCCTCGCCGACGACGCACCGAGCGCCGAGGACCGAGAGGCCGCGGACGATGGCGTCCTGTCCGACACGGGCACCGGGACCGATGATGGAGCCGCGCACCACGGCTCCGGTCTCAACCTCCGCCCCGTCGAAGAGAATACTCCCCTCTACGATGGCGTCCTCCCCGATCCTGCACCCCCGCCCGAGCGAGGAGCGCCCCCCAACCGTGGCCCCGTTCTCCAGGACGCATCCAGGAGCCACGGAGACCGGCGGCAGAACCTTTACCCCCTTACCTATCTCGGCGGAGGGAGCGACCTGTAGAAAATCGAAGCTCTCCCCCGCGCCGACGGCCCCGGAGAGGACGTCGTGGGAGGCGGCGAGGTAGCTCCTCGGGGTACCGATGTCCTTCCAGTAGGAACTGGAGACGTACGCTCGCAGACGCCCCTCGGCCTGGAGATACGGGAAGATCTCGCGCTCGATAGAGAACTCCCGACCGGCGGGTATCATATTCAATACCTCAGGCTCCAGCACGTAGATACCGGCGTTGATGAGGTTCGTCGTCACCTCGTCGGCTGCGGGCTTCTCCAGGAAGCGGCGCACCAGCATGTCGTGATCCACCTCGACGAGCCCGTAGGCTGTGGGGTCCTCGACGCTTGTCAGCGTGATCGTCGCCAGAGCGTCCGACTCCTTGTGCTTCGCGATGGCCTCGCTGAGCCGCACCCCAGAGAGCACGTCCCCGTTTACCACCACGACCGGCCCGCCGTCCAGATACTCCTCTGCGTTCTTAATTCCACCAGCCGTCCCGAGCGCCCGATCCTCGACCGCGTAATCTATCGAAAACCCGTCGAGGTTGCGTCCGTCGAAGTACTCTTGGATAGGGTCCGGCAGGTAGCCCAAAGACAGCACCGCCCCCCCGAGCCCGCCCGCCCTCAAGAACTCGACCATAAAGGCCATGAAAGGACGGTTCCTCAAGGGAACCATAGCCTTCGGGACGTCGTAGGTAATCGGCCGCAGCCGGCTTCCCTGTCCCCCAACCAGAACGATAGCCTTCATAGCAGCGGGAAGATTACACGAAGTAGCGATCTGCGGCTAGAGCAAACTGGATTAAAGTTCTTTGCGTTTCGTGGTGACAACTTGTAGCAACTACGAGCCGACGGCGCGAAGTTCCAGACAGTCTCTCCTGGACTCGCCGGGGCCGCGCGGCTTCGCGCTCCTACAGAAGCCCGGAGTTTCCCGCCAGCGTCGCCAGCGGGCCGACGACTATGAAGAAGAGGGCCGTGGCGATAGCGAGGGCGTAGACGGAGAACTTGACTGCCCCCGTGCCCTTCGGCTCGCCGGCGCCCGTGACCGGCTCCTCGAAAGCCATGTTGCGGATGATGCCGAAATAGTAAGGTACGGAGAGGACGCTGTTTATCACGAGCGCGCCGACGGCGAGGTAGGCAGCCGTCGAGCCGGACTGGGCGCCGGCGAGTATGATCCAGGCTTTACCCCAGAACCCGCTCAACGGCGGTATCCCAACGAGAGCGGCCATAAAGACCGCCATCGAGAGCGCCACGCCCGGCCTCGTCCTGAAGAGACCGTTGTAGCTCTTAGCCTCCTCGCCGACGAGGTCTATGACGAGGAACGCGCCGAGGTTCATCAGCAAGTAGGCGGCCGAGTAGATCAGAACGGCCTGCACCGCCGTCTCCGCCCCCGCCCCGCGCAGCGCCGCGAACGCCACGAGAATGTAACCTGAGTGTGCCACGGAGCTGTACGCGAGCATCCGCCGGACGTTGCGCTGTCTCAGAGCGAAGAGGTTGCCGACGAACATCGTCACGATCGCGAGGACCGCCGCGACCACTGCCCACGTCGAGGCTGCGCCGGGCATACCTTCGAGGAAGATACGCAGGAGCACCGCGAATATCGCCGCCTTCGGAGCCACGGAGAGGAATGCCGCGGCGCTCGTTGGGGCGCCCTGGTAGGCGTCCGGCGTCCAGAAGTGGAACGGGGCCGCAGATATCTTGAAGGCGAAGCCCGAGACGAGCAGCACTAGGCCGAGGAGAGCGACAGGCGAGAGCCGTCCGATGAAGGTATTGGCAATGTCCGCGAGCTGGGCGGAGCCTGCGGCGCCGTAGATCAGAACGATGCCGTAGAGCAGTATGGAGGCCGCTACCATGCCGGTGAGCAGGTACTTCATCCCTCCCTCGGGGCTCTCGCGCCGCGAACGGTCGAAGGCGACTAGAGCGTAAGAGGGTATTGTCGCGAGCTCTATGGCGACGAAGATGCCGAAGAGGTCGCGCATCGAGACGAGCAACATCGAGCCCAAAGCCACAGAGAGGATCAGGGTGAAGTACTCAGGGGCGTCCCCGGTCTCGCCAGACCAGCGGGCGGCAGCGAGCACCGCGAAGAACGCGGACAGTGCCACGAGCAGCTTGAAGTACAACGCGAAGTCGTCTACGACGTATCCGCCGCCGAAGAAGCTCCCCTCGAAACGGGTGAAGAGAAGTACAGCCGTGCCGACAAGCGCCACCAGCGGGGTCGTGGCGGCGAGCCCGGCGACGAGGCCGGTGGCGCGAGGGGCGAAGACCCCGACCATCAGGACCAGTATCGAGAGCACGAACACCAGGAGCTCGGGTATTAGCCCGACGAATGTCTGCGCCGTAATCACTAGCTACCCCCTATCACGGCCGCGACGAGCTCCACGGCAGGCTGTTGGATGTTTATTAGCAGGCTCGGGAAGATGCCCAACACCAGGAGCAGCAGGGCGAGCGGCACGATCGCCGCCATCTCCACCGGTCCCGCGTCAGTAGTCTCCGCCACCGCCGGCCGTTCTATCGGGCCAAAGATCACACGCCGCAGCATGTGCAAGAGGTACATCGCCCCGAGCAGGATGCCGACGGCGGCGAGTGTTCCCTGCACCGGGAACGCCACGAAACCGCCCATGATGCTCATAAACTCCGACACGAAGACCGCGAGCCCGGGCACCCCCATCGCCGCCAGCGCCCCTAAAGCTAGAAGACCGCCGGCCCACGGCATGCGGGCCGCCAGGCCCCCGAGCTCAGAGATGCGGCGCGTCCCGGTCCGGGCCGCGATGATGCCGACGATGATGAACAGGAGCGCTGAGTAGAGGCCGTGCGTCACCTGCTGCATCACAGCGCCGTTAATACCGAGCACGTTCCCGGACGCTATCCCGAGCAGGATGAAACCCAGAGTCCCGATGGAAGAATAGGCGACGAGCGCCTTCAGGTCCGTCTGCATAAACGCAACGAAGGCGCCGTAGATAATGTTCACCACCCCAAAGGCCGCGATTATCGGCAAGAACGGCTCGACCCCCTGCGGCAGCAGGGGAAGGGCTATTTTGATCAGGCCGTACGTACCGAGCTTCGGCAGTATCCCCGAGAGCATTACGTTCGTACTCGTCGGGCTGGAGACGTAGACATCCAGAAGCCAACTGTGCAGCGGGACTGCCGGCACCTTTATGAGCAGTCCGAAGAGTATGGGCACTGCGACGGCGAGCTGGGCCGTCCGCGAGAGCGGGCCGCTCCCGATCAGCGTCTCGATAGAGAAGTTTGGGCCCGAGAGGATCCCGAGGGCCAGAAAGCCCGCGAGCATCACCGTGCTCCCGAAGAAAGTGAAGATGAAGAACTTGATGGCCGCGGGCCGCCGGTTCTCGTCCCCCCAGATCCCCACGAGCAGGTACATCGGGATCAGCGTGACCTCGAAGAATATATAGAACAGGATCAAATCCTGCGCCGCGAAGACCCCGAGCATCCCGAGCTCTGCGACGAAGAGTATCGTGTAGTACTGCCTCAAGTTCTCCCGTACGTCCCACGACGCGACCACCGCGATGAGCGTAAGCAGCGCCGAGAGGAAGAACATCCCGAACCCCAAGCCGTCGAGCCCCACCCGGTAACCGATACCCAGAGACGAGACCCAGTCGAAGCCCTGAGTGAGCGACGAGGCGTCCAGGTCGCCCCCGTACCGGAAGTAGATGTAAGTGACGAGCAGCAGCGGCACAGCTGCTACGCCCAAAGCGCTGTAGCGGACCGTCCTCTCGTCGGCGCTCTTTAGGAGGAGCATGAGGATGAGGCCGACCAGCGGGAAGAAGATGGTTATGGTAGTGATCACAGGCGCCCCCCTACCGCGACGGCGATCAGCGAGATGCCGGCGATCAGGGCAACCGTCAGGAAGGCGTACTGCGCTCCCACGATCACACCGAGCACCAGCACGCTCGCCAGGATGAACAACGCGTAGTTCTGCACCCCGCCGCTCTGCAACGGCCGAAGCCTCTCCCCGAGTCCCGAGACGCCCCTACCGATACCCGTGACCAGCCCGCCCAGAGCGCGCCGGTCGAACTGCCTCACGAAGCGACCGATTGCCATCGCGGGACGCACGAAGAGGACGCGGTAGAGATCGTCGAAGTACCAGCCCTTGTCGAGGAAGGTGTAGACGCCCGAGAACCTGCGCGCGAGCGCCGCCGCCCGCTCGGGTTTGGGAACGTAGAGCGCGTAGGCGAGCGCGATCCCCGCGAGCGCAACGAGCACCGAGAGTGCGGCCATGATAAAGCTGAACGAGTGCGGTTCCAGGGCGAGCGTCTCCTGCACGAACTCGCCCGGCTCCACGAACTCCGCGAAGTAGTCGCGTATACCCAAACCGAAGCCCTCGGGGATGCCGATCCAGCCGCTCACGACGGCGAGGAAGGCCAGGATCACCATCGGACCCGTCATGATCCCCGGCGGGTCGACAGCCTCCCGCGCCCCCTCGGTCCTGGGCTCGCCCATGAACGCCACAAAGATCGCCCGGAAGATGTAGAAAGCCGTGAGGAATACGGTCAGGAGCGCCATCCCGAAAAGCACGTAATAATGGTCCACGAACGTCGCCGCCACTATGGCGTCCTTCGACCAGAAGCCTGCCAGCGGGAAGATCCCCGCGAGCGAGAGCCCCGCTATCACCATTGTCCAGAACGTAATAGGCATCCTGCGCCGCAGGCCGCCCATCTCGAATATGTTGTAGCTGTCCATCGCGTAGATGATGCTCCCCGCTCCGAGGAACAACAGCGCCTTGAAGAAAGCGTGGTTATAAAGGTGGAAGAACCCTTCCGTGAAGGCCCCAATCCCCAGAGCAAGCATCATGTAGCCAAGCTGCGACACCGTCGAGTACGCGATGACGCGTTTTATGTCCTTCTTCGTAAGGGCCATCGTTGCCGCCATCAGCGCCGTGAAGCCGCCGATGTACGCCACCACCAGCATCGCGGTCGGGCTCTGCACGAAGATCTCGTAGGTGCGCCCCACCAGGTAGACCCCCGCCGCAACCATCGTGGCTGCATGGATCAGGGCGGAGACAGGCGTCGGACCCTCCATAGCGTCCGGGAGCCATACGTGCAGCGGGAACTGGGCGCTCTTACCGATAGCGCCTACGAAGACCAGGATCATAGCCGCCGTCAGGACCGATCCCCCGATAAACCCGGCCTGCGCCGCCTCGGAGATCCCCTGATAAGAGGTCGTCCCCGTAGCGCGCCAGAACATAATTATCCCGATAAACAGCGCCATATCTCCTATGCGCGTCACGATGAACGCCTTCTGCGCAGCCTTGGCCGCCGAGGGCTTCTCGAACCAGTGCCCGATCAGGAGATACGAGCACAGGCCGACGAGCTCCCAGAAGATGTACAGCTCGATGAAGTTCGGCGCGAGGACGAGCCCGAGCATGGACGCGGTGAAGAGGTTTAGGACCGCGTAGTACCAGGCGAAGCGTTTGTCGTCCTCCATAAAAGCACCCGAGTAGAGCTGCACCATCAGGCTCACGAAGCACACCACGACGAGCATCACCGCCGCGAGGCCGTCGATGTAGACCCCTATCGGGAAGGAGCCGCCCTCGCCGAGGTCGATCCAGTTGACAGCGAACTCTATGGGCACCGCGCCGTCCTGCCCGATAACATCGGCCACGTCGAGCAGCGCGAAGACGGAGAAGATCAGCGCGGGTGCAACGGCGAAGATGGCGACGTACTGGGCCGCCTCCTTCACGTAGCGCCCGGAGAGCGCCAGCACGAAGAAGGCCAGAGCCGGGAGGCCCGGGATGGCCGCGATAAGTAGCTGTCCGAATACGCTCTGCCCCATCTACCCCTAGCCCTTCATCAGGTTGATCTCGTCTACGTTCACCGTTTTGCGCGAGCGGTACACAGCCAGCGCTATCGCCAGCCCCACCGCGACCTCAGCCGCTGCCACGGCGATCACCAGCACCGCATACCCAACCCCCGCCCCGCCCGCGTTCGGCAGGTAGTCCGCGAAAGCCACGAGCGTTAGGTTGACCGCGTTTATCATCAGCTCGATACACATGAACACCACCACGGCGTTGCGCCGCACGAGTGCTCCCCACACCCCGATGCCGAACATAAGCGCCCCGACGATGAGGTACGCCTCCAACGGCAGCGTCGCGTTCAGCTGATCCAGAAACTGTTGCGCCTGCGGCGGCATCAGCGGCTCACCTCCTCGCGGTCGCTCCCCGGACGGTCTATGCCCTCGCCGGTCTTTCGCCGGCTCACCACGATTGCCGCGATCACCGCGACCAGAAGCAATATCGAGATGACCTCGAAGAGCAGCGAGAAGATCGGCGGCGCGCCGTTCACCCCGAGCAGAATCTCACCGAGGCCCGATACCTCTCGCGGTCCGTTACCCGGCTCCGTGTAGTCCCAGTTCTGAAGGCCCATCATATAAGCCAGGAAAGCCCCGACCCCGATAGCCACGAAGAACCCCGACCAGCGTTGTCTCTGCAGGATCGACCCGAAGCGCCGCACCTGCGGGCGCTGCGTAAACATGATCCCGAACAGGATCACTACCGTAACCGCCCCGACGTAGATGAGCACCTGAAACGCCGCCAGCGCCGGGGAGTTGAGCATCACGAAGAACCCCGCCACCCCCAAAAAAGACCCCGACATGAACAGGGCCGAATGGACTACGTTCCGGCTCAGGACCACGCCCATTGCGCAGAGCAAGGTCATCGACGCCAGGAAGATGAAAGCGACTACCACTTAGGCCGCCGTATCCTTCTTCGGCGCCTTTTTGGGAGCCCTCTTCGGAGCCCCGTCTCCATCCGCCGCCTTGGCTGCGCCCTTAGCGCCCTTGCCCGCGGCGGCCTTCGCCGGCTTCTTCTTCACGGCGGGCCTGGGGTCGATAGTCGGGTCTACGGGCCGCTCGCCGAACTGCCTGGCTAGCTCCAAACGGTTGTAGGCCTGCGCCTCGAACTCCTCGGTGTGGT
>JADDPM010000212.1 GCA_016781885.1 Rubrobacter sp. | reverse complement strand
AGAAGCCGTGGGTCCCCGCGGAGTCCACCTCTATCTCGTCGGCCAGCCCCTCGCGCCGCGCGACGCTCTCGAAGACGCCCTGGGCGACGGGCGAGCGGCAAGTGTCGGTACGCGGGGCACACACATCCATCGTGCCCTCCAGTTTAAGGCTTTGCTCGGCCACGAGCCCGCGAGCGTCGAACTGTCGCTAGCCTGAGCAACCCGTAGTATCCTTGCGTGGTGCCCGACAACGCTAATAATCGGCGCATGATCGTGACGTTCTACCGGCCCGAACCCGTGGTGGGCGAAGCGGGAGAACGGCGCGGGAAAAGTTCCAAGGAACTTGCTCCCTCGTAACGGTTGCCGTAACGCTCGGGAGACGGTAGTCCGCTAGAGTGGTGTTGTGACGGTCGAGGCAAGGCACAGGGTAGAGGGGCCGGTGGGATGAGGTCTCGTGCCGCCTCCTGGTTGGCCTGGTCGTTGTGGGCCATCTCGTTAGTGCTCATTGCGTTCGGTGGGCTGCTTGATTTCCTCACTCCCCCGCTCCAAATGAGAGGGAACTCGCCCCCGGGCTCGGCCATACTTTTCGGGGCGCTGCTCCTGGCGTTCCCGACGGTCGGGGCTTTGGTCGCCTCCCGCCGCCCCGAGAACCCAATAGGTTGGATCTTCTGCTGCGGCGGGCTGGTCAATGTGGTTCAGGACTTCGCCCTGAGATACGCCGATTACACCCTGTACGCCCAGCACGGCGTGCTGCCAGGCGGAAGGTATATGGCCTGGATCTCATCCTGGGTCGGGAGCCCAAGCCTGATGCTGCTTGCGGTGTTGTTGTTCCTCCTATTCCCCAACGGCCGGCTGCCGTCTCGGCGCTGGCGAGCCGTGGTGTGGATGGCGGTCGGCGGGAGCGCAATAGTGGCCCTTGCAGTGGCGCTGCGTCCCGGTGCTCTTGATACCCATTCGATCGCCAACCCGCTCGGGATCGGTGGCAGCATCGGTGGCGTCCTACGAGTTTTAGGTAGCGTCGGTGGCGCACTCATTGTGGTGAGTCTACTCGCCTCGGTAACCTCGCTGATCGTGCGGCTGCGGGGCGCGAGAGGAGACGAGCGTCAGCAACTCAAATGGTTCGTGTACGCTGCTGCCTTAATGGTCTGTGGCATCGCTGGAAGCCTCGTATTCTCGACGGGTCGGGCCAGTTCGATCGCCTTTTTTATGATCCTTCTCGGTTTCATGTCCCTCCCGATCTGTACGGGGATCGCCATCCTGAGGTACCGCCTCTACGAGATAGACATCATCATTAACCGCACCCTCGTCTACGGCGCCCTCACGGGCATATTAGCGCTGATGTACTTGGGTGGCGTAACAGCGACGCAGACACTCTTCCGCGTACTCACCGGCCAAGAACAGCAGCCGCAACTGGCCATCGTGGTCTCCACTCTGGTGATCGCCGCCCTGTTCAACCCTCTGAGACGTTCCATCCAGTCGTTCGTGGACCGGCGCTTCTACCGCAACAAGTACGACGCGAGAAAGACTCTGGAAGCCTTCTCCACAAGGTTACGCGACGAGACCGATCTCGGCAGGTTGGGCGACGAGATGGTTGGCGTTGTACGGGAGACCATACAACCTGCCCACGTCGGCCTGTGGTTGCGTCCCGATAAACCCTCAAAGAAGGACGACGTACCTGGCTGACCGAGTGAACCCCGAGCAGGGCTATTGCCCGCACGTGGTGGGCGGGCTTCACACGATCATAGATTGCCACTCGTATACGCGCGCCCTCGTCCACACAATCGCTCCCTGATGTACACGCTCTGAGGTTCCGCGCCCGACTCCTTCAACACGAGCCCGCGAGCGTCAAACTGACGCTCGCGTAACAGGAAGGCCGAGCGTTACTCGTCGGGTGGGGGCCCCGGTAGGTTGTGGACTTTGATCCGCACGCGCGAACTAAGACTCGTGCCTATCTTCTCCCTGATTGGGCGGTCGTCGGGCGGGGGAGGGTCTGTCCCTTCTGGAGTTTCCGGGTCCATCTCCGCTTCCACGTTCATGTGGTCCATGTACCAGTCGGCCAGGTGGGGCGCGTAAAAGACCGAAGAGGCGGCTACCGGGTGGTAGAACGACGTGAACAGGGTGTCCTTGTTCGGCTTCGCGGGATACTCGACGGTGTATTGTAGAAGCCCACGCCTTCGCGGTTCTCTCGGGAAGGCCACGACCGAGAGGCAATCTCGACCGATGAGGTATCCGAAGTCGTCGTGGGTGTGGGCTGCCCTCGTGAGCCAGACTAGGGCCTCGGCTACCTGTTGCTCCGTCAGTTTCTCGCGGTTCGTCTTTATATACTGGAGCACCTTCTCCCGGCTTGACTTGAGCGCCCTGGCCTTCGGGTCCTTTGCCTCGAACACGGGCACCGCCCCGGCCACGTAGACCTCGGGCTTGGGGCTCCAGGGGTAGAACCACCGCACGTCGCTTACGAAGCGGTCCCGAACGACCTCCACAAAGCCGCCCTCGTTGACCTTCATGTTGGATACCGTCGCCCGGAAAGAGCGGTTCTTGTGGTCGTACCCCATGAGGACCACTTCGAGGGGCTTGAAGTCGCCTCGCAAACGGGATAGGGCGCGCTCCGCTCGCTCGCCCAGGGAGTGGCAGATACGCTCGACGCTCGGCTCACCATCTCGGGCGATGGCCCCCAGATGATCCAGGAGCCAGTAGTCCGTCCGGTTCTCGGTCGTCTCCCTGCCTATGAAGGCCAGGCCGGTGTAGGAGGCGGCGAAGTGGACGTGATCCATCCCGACGCACACCGCCTTGTTCGTGTTGTCGTTGAACACCTCGCGGTTGCGCTTGGTCAGGCGGCGGTCGGAGACCTGAACCAACTTGTCCTTGTCCACGACGGTGATGATGAGCGTCACACCCGAAG
>JADDPM010000211.1 GCA_016781885.1 Rubrobacter sp. | reverse complement strand
CTCGACTCGGCGAGCGTGCCCGCTCCCGGGGGGCGAAAAGACCGGACCGAATCCGACGGATCGCGGCAAACAGGGCTCAAAACGTCACATTGTAGTCGACAAAGGAGGCGTTCCACTCGTGGTGAGGCACACCGCGGCCAACGCCCATGACTCCACTATGTTCGAGGAGATGGTGGACGCTATTGAACCGATTGGGCGACCCCGAGGCCGACCGAGGAAGCGTCCCCAGAAGTTGCACGCCGACAAGGCCTACGATGCCAAGAAGTGCCGAAAGGCGCTACGCAAGCGTGGGATCAAGGCCAGGATAGCCAGGAGGGGCAAGGAGAGCAGCGAGAAGCTAGGGCGGCATCGGTGGGTGGTGGAGCGGACGCTGTCTTGGCTAAATCGCTACCGACGGCTTAAAGTGCGCTACGAGAGGCGGGCCGACATCTATCAGGCGTTTCTCGATCTTGGGTGCGCGCTGGTTTGCTGGAACTATGTCCAACGGTTTTGTTAAGAGCATTCAAAGATAGCGCTGGGTCTAAAACCAGCCATCCCACACACTTGGTTCAACAAGACTATCTTGGAGAGGATGCACCTGGTGCTGGTTGCTGGCATCATGGCGGTAAGGGTTGGCCTGTCGGGGAAAGCAGGTTCCGAAGGAGAGGCGGTATGCTCGCACGAGTAGTGACGATCCAGGTTCGACCGGAGAAGATGGACGAGTGCATCGCCATCTTCAAGGAGATAAACGCCCCGTCCATAGCGGCACAACCAGGCTTCGATCACGGGCATTGGTTTGTGGACCGCGTGAGTGGAGAGGCCACTTCCGTCACCTTCTGGGAGAACGAGGCCGACGAGGAGGCGAGCCGCGCGAATATACCCCGCCTGATCGAAGGGATGTCGCCGGTTCTGGCCTCGGAAGAGGTCTACCAAGAGATCTTCGAAGTGGTACACGAACAGCGTCCCATCGAGCGCTCCGGCTAGCGCCCGCCAGCGTAGCGCCTACTGCCTGGACAGCTATTGGGGAAGGAAAGAAGCTATGAGTGAGGACAACACCGCCGACGCCCAGTATCTGTTCGGGCACTCGGAAGAAGAGACGCGGCGCTTGCTGTTGCAAGGCCGCTTGTTCAACCCTTACACCCGCAGGCTGCTGGAGGACGCTGGCATTACGAGCGGGATGAAGGTCCTAGACACAGGCAGTGGCGCGGGCGACGTTGCCTTATTGGCAGCCGAGCTAGTCGGTCCACATGGCACTGTGGTAGGGGTGGATAGTAACCCCTTGATTCTTGAGACTGCCCGCAAGCGGGTGCAGGCAGCCGGACTCAAGAACACTTCCTTTGTTGCTACAGACATAAGCCAGCTCGCTCTGGACGAGGACTTCGATGCTGTGGTGGGACGATGCGTCTTGTTCTTCCTCAGCGATCCGGCGGCGGTGTTGCGCAGGCTGGCGAGCCATCTACGTCCCGGAGGGATCGTTGCCTTCCAGGAGCCGGGCAACGCCACGCTTCGGCCGGATGCCCTGCCCGCCTCCCCTCTGCTCGATCAGATATGGGAGTGGGCCATGGAAACCTATAGGCGGTCAGGAATGGACCTAAAGATGGGCTTGAGGTTGTTTCCACTATTTTTGGAGGCAGGCTTGCCCACTCCACAGATGCGCCTAGATGCGGCGGTAGGTGGAGGGCCTGAGTGGGCGGGCTACGGGTACATAGCCAGTATGCTGCGCACGCTGCTTCCTCTGATCGAGAAGTTCGGCGTCGCGACGGCTGAGGAAATAGACATCGACACCTTTGAGGAACGCCTCCGAGACGAGGTGGTAAGCCGAGGTGGGGTGGTAAGCACCTGGAGCTTCATCACGGCTTGGGCAAAGCTACCTTAGGCGGGTGACGCCTTCCGGGGTAGACACAACACTCAGGGAGAGCATACAGGAGTACCTGGTTCCCCCTGTCTGGAGGTTTTGTTAGGCGCACTAACACTAAACTAACTTTGTTGGTTCTACCTAGTGCATGATCAAGCGACCTTCTGGGGAACGGACAGATGCTCGTAATGCGGACAACCGAACACCCGACAGACCCTGTCCGCAAGCTCATAAGCTCCCAAAAGACCGTCAGGTTCCACCACCTTGCGCTTGCCGTGTGTACCCACTTCGGCTCGATGGCGTTGAGCCACGGACTCTGCTTGGCCAGCAGGCAGCTCACGATCCTTACTCCATCGCCGCTCTCTTTGACTTCTCGGTTGTGCTTGCCCAGCCAGCGCCTGACCTCCCTGGAGACGTGCCAGGAAGCGTTGTCCCAGATGAGGACCACGACCTTCTTGCCGGCCGCTTCGAGCTTTTCGGCGCACCACGAAAGAAACCGCCTCGTTATGGAACTCACGGGCCTCCCATCCACGAATCTCAGCCACGTCTCATCGAGTTCGGGCAGATAGAGTCCGTAGCAGCAGACAGCCTTGGGCTCGGGGTCGTCTTTGGCCACCGACTGTTGAACGAGGCGCATCGGCTTGCCCTCCTTGGAGAAGCTGCTCAAGGTGGGCAGAGCCACCCGGCTCCACCAGCACTCGTCGCAGAAACCCACCGCCCAGGTTTTGGGATTGGCCGCGGCCACTTCCATCAGCCGATCGCGCCGCCTTTTTTTCTTTCGTACAGGGGGTCGGGGGAGGTGATCCACCGCTTGGCCCGCTGCCATCTCACTCCGAGAAGACGCGCCAGGGTGGTCCGGATGGTCTCGCCCGAGACCTGCCTCTGGGTAAGCCCCTCCTCGAAGCTCGCCTGTGCTGCCATCTCCAAAGTCCAAAGGCTCGTGTCGTATCCGAACTCCCTCGGGGAGCGGTGAAGCATCTCCCTCAGAGCCTCGGCGCTCTCCTCGTCAAAGGCGTCGCGGGTGCGCTTTGGGCGCGAGGATCTGGCAACGAGAGCATCCAGG
>JADDPM010000088.1 GCA_016781885.1 Rubrobacter sp. | reverse complement strand
CCCGGACCCCCCGCCGGGCCTGACGCCACGCGCGTAGCGGGGACGCCATACCGGGCCGGGAGGTAGTCCGTTGAAGGGTAGCGCGGGCGGGCTCTCCGGCTCCTATTCAGGGGGGCGGCGGGAGAACATCGTGCGGTTCTCCCAGATCGGACGGGTGCTGGTCCGTCACGGGTTCGGCTTCGTCTTCGACGTCCGGCGGGGGAGACGTGAGAGGCGAGGGCTGGAGGAGCTTCTTGCCCCCAACTTTGGCGTCAGGCTCCGGCGGACGCTCGACGATCTGGGGCCGACGTTCGTGAAGTTCGGCCAGCTCCTCTCGACCCGCTCGGACATCATCCCCGAGGGGATACTCGTAGAGTTGCAGAAGCTCCAGGACACGGTGGTGCCTATACCTTTAGAGACGGCGCGGGCGGTGATCGAGGGAGAGCTCGGGCTGCCGGCCGGGAAGTTGTTCGCGGAGTTCGACCCGGTCCCGCTCGGGTCGGCGAGCATCGGGCAGGTCTACAGGGCGCGGCTGCACGAGGGCGACGTTGTGGCGGTCAAGGTGCAGCGGCCGGAGGCGCAGTCGAGGGTAGAGGCCGACCTCGCGCTGATGCGGGACTTCGCGTCGTTACTCGACGCGAGGTTCGGCGACAGGATCTTTATAGACGTCACCGAGCTCGTCGCGGAGTTCGAGGGTGTGATCCGTCGCGAGCTCGACTACGAGGCCGAAGCCCGTAACGCTCGCCGCTTCGCTGCCAACTTCGAGGGTACTCCGGTCAAGATACCGCAGATCCACACCGACCTCTCCGCGCGCAGGGTGCTCACGATGGAATACATCGAGGGGACTCGCTTCCACAACATCCAACCCCTCCTCCTGACCCCGGCCGAACGCCGGCGCGTAGCGACGATGGGGGCCGAGGCGATCTTCAAGATGGCCTTCGAGGACGGCTTCTTCCACGGCGATCCCCACCCCGGCAACCTTATCCTCACCCCCAAAGGCGACCTCGCCCTCCTGGATTTCGGCATGGTCGGCTTTATGAGTCGCGGCGACATAGAGGCCCTGAGCCGTCTCTTTATCGCCGTCATACAGCGCGACGCGGCGGCGGCGCTGCGGGGCCTCGAAGGGCTGGGCGTCCGTTACGCGACCGAGGTTCGGGGGGAGCTCGTGCAGGAGTTGCGGGAGTTCCTCTACAGGTACTCCGGGCTCTCGGTTGGGGAGGTCACGCTCGGGCAGGCTCTGGGGGAGTTGATCTCCCTGGCAAGGCGCTACAGGCTCTCGATGCCCCCCGTCTTCCCGCTCCTCACCAAGGCTCTAGTAACCGCCGAGGGTCTCTCCCGCTCAATAGACCCTACCATCAACGTCTACGAGGTAGCCCGCCCCTACGCCCGCCGCCTCCTGCGCGAACGTTACGAGCCCGCTGCTTTGCTAGAGAGGTCCCAGGAACGCACTCTGGAGTACGCCCGCTATCTCGAAGAGTATCCAGAACAGCTAAGACAACTCCTCGCCGAGCTAGAAGACGGCACCCTCGAAGTAAAGTTCCGCCACGGCGGCCTCGACGAGCTGACTGGTGAGGTGGACGTTCTAGCCAACCGTCTAGTCTTCGCCGTCGTAACCGGCGCCCTGTTCATAGGCTCCTCCCTGTTGGGCGCCTTCGCCACCGGCGGTCCCCAGGTCCCACTCCTCGGCGTCCCCGTCGTCGCCTTCGCCGGCTTCACCCTCGCACTCGTGATGGCGACGGTGTTGCTCGTCGTGATCTTCCGGTCCAACCGGCTTTGAACGAGCTTGCGATCCATGAATCGTACCTGCCGGTCGGTATCCTGGTTTTGTTTCATCAGCATGACTAACCGGGGCACGCGAAGTCGAGACCAGTCCCGGACAAATCAGGAGGATCATGTCGTCCCCTTACGCGCTGGCAATTCCGCCACCCTTCCTAAATTGCATCATGCCGCGGACGGCTAACGCAGCTTCGGGCCGCCTCACGTCGGGTCTCGCTGCGCTTTGCTCACCCCGATCACAGTAGCAGCCAAGCCGAGAGCAGACAGCTGACTGGTATACTTTATGTATGGAGATTCTGCGCGAAGAGGCGTATCCGAAGGCGGTGCCGGTCCCGGAGGTGACGATCACATCCCTCCTCAAAAAGGTTGCCGCGTACAACCCGGAGGCCGACGAGGAGCTTATAGCCGAGGCTTACGGTCTGGCGCACGCGGCCCACAAAGGACAGGTGCGCAAGAGCGGAGAGCCCTTCGTCTACCATCCGCTGGCGACGGCGGACGTGCTCGCCGATCTGCACCTCGATTCGACGACTATCGCCGCGGCGCTCCTGCACGACGTCCTCGAGGATACGAACGTCAGGAAGGAAGAGATCGTAGCCAGGTTCGGGGAAGAGGTCGCGGAGATCGTCGACGGGGTTACCAAGCTCAAGAGGCTTCCCTCCGGGAACCTGGAGGATGCGCAGGCGGAGTCGCTGCGGAAGATGATCGTCGCGATGAGCCGGGACGTGCGCGTCATTATCATCAAGCTCGCCGACCGGCTGCACAATATGAGGACGCTGGCCTACCTCAAACGCGAGAACCAGCTAAAGAAGGCGACTGAAACCTTAGAGATCTACGCGCCCTTGGCGCACAGGCTCGGTATCTACTCGGTGAAGTGGGAGCTGGAGGACCTCGCCTTCGCGACGCTCCACCCGAGGCGCTACGAGGAGATAAAGCGGTTAGTGGCGGCGAGGAGGGCGGATCGGGAGTCGTTCATCAACGGGACGGTCGCCGAGTTACAGAAGAACCTCGAGGAGGCTGGGGTGGAGGCCGAGGTGAAGGGGCGAGTCAAGCACTTCTACTCCATCTACAACAAGATGGTTAGTCGCAACAAGGAGTTCAACGAGATCTACGACCTCGCAGGGCTCCGCGTGGTGGTGGATAACGTCCGGGACTGCTACGGGGCTCTCGGCGTGGTCCACTCGGCCTGGAAGCCGATTCCGGGGCGCTTTAAGGACTACGTCGCGATGCCCAAGTTCAACATGTACCAGTCGCTCCACACGACCGTCATGTCCGGTGAGGGGAAGCTGTTGGAGATTCAGATACGCACCCGCGAGATGGACGTCATTGCCGAGTACGGTATCGCCGCCCACTGGATGTACAAGCACGGCCTGAAGGATAGCCAAGTGGACCGCCTCGCGTGGCTGAAGAGCATGATGGAGTGGCAGAAGGAGACTACCGACGCGGCGGACTTCATGGAGTCTTTGAAGGGGGAGCTCGTCGCCGATGAGGTATACGTCTTCACGCCGAAGGGCGATGTGATGAGTCTGCCCGCGGGAGCTACGCCCATAGACTTCGCCTACCACGTCCACACCGAGGTCGGACACCGCACTATAGGCGCGCGGGTCAACGAGCGTATCGTACCGCTCGACTCCGAGCTCTTGAGCGGGGACCGGGTAGAGATCATCACCGGCAAGGCCGCCAAGCCGAGCCGGGACTGGCTCGCCGTGGTCCAGAGCGGTCGCGCCCGCAACAAGATCCGGCAGTTCTTCAACAAGGCCGACTGGGAGGACAACCTCTCTCTGGGCCGCGAAAAGGTCGCGACCCTCCTCAAGAAGCAGCGCATCGAGAAGGTGCCCTCGGGCGTCTGGGAGGAGGTCGCCGACAGCACCAACTACCCGACCCCCGACGACATGCTCGCCGCCGTGGGCCTCGGGGCCGTCTCCGCCGACAACGTCGCTCACCGAATCGTCGAGAAGGTCCAGCCGAAGGAGGAGCCGGAGGAAGGGAGCAACGGTGGCTCCCAGAGCCCGGCGCTCGTTCCCCTGCCGCTCCCAGACGCCGACGCGACTGACTCGGAGACGGGCGTGCGGGTGGTCGGTTCGAGCGGCATCCTCACGCGCCTGGCCCGCTGCTGCAGCCCGCTCCCCGGCGACGATATCGTGGGCTACGTATCTCTGGGACGCGGCGTCGTGATCCATTCGGCGGGCTGTGTGAACGCCCGCGCCCTCAAGAGCCGCGACCCCGAGCGGTTCGTCGAGGTCGAGTGGGCGCATGGGATGGGGAGGCTGTTCACCGTGGAGATCCTCGTGGAGGCGCTTGACCGGATGCACCTCTTGAAGGACGTGACTTCGACCATCTCGGACACGGGGGTCAACATACTCTCGGCCCGGGTTGACACCATCGAGGATAGGACGGCGCTGAGCCGGTTCGCTTTCAAGGCGGCGAGCGTCCCGCACGTGGAGGAGGTCATACGCAAGATCCGGTCGATCCCCGACGTCTACGACGTGCGCCGGGTCTCCCGCGACGGCACGCCGCTCGCCCCGTCCTACGAACGTTAGGAGGTTCCCCTTGACCGAGATAGAACAAGTGCGCCTCGACATGGGTAGCTTCGAGGTCAACTCCTACGTCGTGCACGCCCCCGGTGGAGACCTGGTCGTTGACGCGGGCGCCGAGCCCGAGAAGATACTGGCCGTCCTTCAAAAACCCGTTGTAGCCATCCTAATCACCCACGGCCACCCCGACCACGTTGGCGCTCTTGAGGATGTGCGCCGCGAGACCGACGCCCCCGTCTACGCCCATCCGGCTGACGCCGACGGCGCGGGCGTGCAAGACTACGAGCCCCTGAGGGACGAGGAGGACCTGGTGATGGCCGGGGAGACGTTTCACGTCCTGCACACGCCGGGGCACTCGCCCGGGTCGGTGACGTTCGTGGTCGGGAAGGACCAGATTGTGGGGGACCTCATCCTCCCCGGGAGCGTGGGCCGGACGGACCTCTCAGGAGCCTCGTGGGAGGAGATCGAGGTCTCCCTGAGGAGGGTTATGCCCCTCTGGGACGGCTCGACCCGCCTGTACGCGGGCCACGGTCCCATCCTCGAAGCGATGGAGGAGCTGCGGGGCAACCCCTACCTGCCTCTGGGAGTCGTGTGAACTACCGGGGACCGAAGGGCACCTACGACGTTTACCCCGGTGGGCGCGAGCCGCACGAGAGGCCGGAGCTGTGGGCGTGGGCGGAGAGCGTCGCCCGCGATCACTTCCGCCGTTACGCTTACTCTGAGGTCAGGCTCCCCGTCTTCGAGGAGGCCCAGCTCTTCGTGCGTAGCGTCGGTGAGGCGTCGGACATCGTGCGCAAGGAGATGTTCGTCTTTCACGATAAGGGCGGTCGGGAGCTCAGCCTGAGACCGGAGGGGACGGCGGGCGTCGTGCGCTCTTATGTCGAGCACAGTCTCTATAAGGTCGCCCAGCCTGTGAAGATGTGGTACCTCGGGCCGATGTTCAGGCACGAGCGCCAGCAGAAGGGCCGCTACCGGCAGCACGTTCAGATCGGGGCGGAGGTTCTCGGCTCCGATGACCCGCTGGTGGACGTAGAGATAATATCCCTCCTCTACTCCATCCACCAGTCTTTGGGCGTGAGGGACGAAGTCGTCTACCTCAACAACCTCGGCGACCTGGAGACGCGGAGACGTTACGTCCCGGAGCTGCGGAGCTACCTCGAGAAGCACGAGTCTGAGCTGGACCCGGACTCTGTCTCCCGCATCGAGACGAACCCCTTGCGCACCTTCGACTCCAAGGACAGGAACACCCAGGCTTTGCTGGCGGAGGCACCCGTGATCGGGGACTACCTGAGCGAGGAGGCGCGCGCGCACTTCGATTCGGTCAAGGCCGGTCTCGAAGCGGCGGGGGTGCCGTATGCGGTGGACGAACGGCTCGTACGGGGCCTCGATTATTACACCCTGACCGTCTTCGAGGCGAAGAGCGCGGCCCTCGGGGCTCAGGACACTGTGGGGGGAGGAGGTCGCTACAACGGGCTGGTCTCCGAGCTCGGGGGGCCGGAGGCGCCGGGTATAGGGTTCGGGAGCGGGGTAGAGCGTATACTTCTCGCCGCGAACGCCCCGGAGGAGGGCGCGAAGCTGGACGTCTACTTCGTCACCCTGACACCTGAGGCCCGTCTGCCTGCTGTCTCCCTTGCGGCGGCCCTGCGCGCGGAGGGCGTCGCCTGCGACCTGGATTACGCGGATCGCAGCGCCAAGGGACAGTTTAAGCAGGCCGACCGGGCGGGCGTTCGCTTCGCGGTCATTATTGGGGACGAGGAGCTCGCGAAGGGCGCGTGCAAGCTCAGGGACATGTCCTCGGGCGAGGAGAGGTTCGTGCCAGTCGCGGATGGCCCCGGGGAGCTGTTGCGGGCTTTGAAGGTTTGATCCTTTCTAGCCTTGGGGACGGTAGCATCTCCCTGTCAGACAGTCTCGTCTCGACGTTGCGTGATGCCCGGAGCATAGTTGTTCTCACCGGCTCGGGGGTCTCCGCCGAGAGCGGCGTGCCCACCTTCCGCGAGGCCCAGACCGGTCTCTGGGAGCTCTATGATCCTCACGAACTCGCCACCCCGGAGGCTTACCAGCGCGACCCGAAGCTGGTCTGGGAGTGGTACTCCTGGCGGCGGGAGTTGGTGGAGAAGGCGGCCCCCAATCCTAGTCACGAAGCCCTGGCCGATCTGGAGCGCCGTCTCCCTGAGGGGCTTGTCCTGATTACCCAGAACGTGGACGGCCTGCACTGGCGGGCGGGCAGCCGGCGGGTGCTGGAGTTGCACGGCAACATCATGCGCTCGAAGTGCTCGGTCGAAGATATTGCCGTCGAGGCAGGCGCGGACGACGAGAACGTCCCTCCCTCCTGTCCGGGTTGCGGCGCATACTTGCGTCCCGACGTGGTGTGGTTCGGCGAGGTGCTCCCGGTTGGGATGCTTGAAGAGGCGTTTGAGGCGGCCAGGGGCTGCGATCTCTTCATCTCCGCCGGTACGTCGGGACTCGTGCAACCCGCGGCCTCCCTCCCGTTCGAGGCGCTGCGGAGCGGGGCAGTGCTCGTCGAGATCAACCCGAACGACACGCCGCTCACCCGGCATGCGGATTACGCCTTGCGGAGCCTGGCGGGCGAGGTGCTGCCGAAGCTCGTGAAGGCGGCGTTCGGTGGTCAAGTTCGAGGTGGAAGGTCGGGGCACTGATCCGGGCGGCGCGTTACGCACACCCATCCGAGTGACCTGTTTCACATTGGATCTTTAGGGTACCCGTATAGTCCTGGCGTACCTTACGGAAGGAGCAGGACGAATGCCCGTCGAAGACTTACGGCAGAGCGAGATGATGAGCCATATGCTCGACGCTTTGGAGAATGGCGAAGACATCGGACACTACGGCCGGTTGACGTTCGCCATGATCTCGCGCTACTTCATCGATAACGACGAGATCGTGCAACTCCTGACGCAGGACCACGACGCCGACGAGCAGGAGGTCCGCGCCATGGTGCAGCAGGTCGAGGAGAGGGGCTACAACCCGCCCCGGCGCGACCGTATCCTGGAGTGGCAGTCGCAGCAGGATTTCCAGATTTGCCCGAAACCTGACGATCCAGACGCCTGCAATATCTACAACGAGCTACAGTTCCCCGACGAGCTCTACGAGGATATCCAGCGCTACCGCGAGGAGAAGTCCTCCTAAAGGACCATACTATCTCGTCCCACAATGGCGGCGCTCCTGGTTAGCGCTAGCCCAATAGGGGTAGAAGGTGACGGTTGCCGGTTCCGGGCTCGGGGTCAGCGGGTTCTGCTCTCCGGCGGACCGGTGGCCTTACGGTTTGTCGTCGACGTTTCGGAAAGGCTTGGAGTTGCGTAAACGCGGTGTGACGATTTGAGTTCGGATGCTTATACCTCGTCGGAGGGCCTGGCTCTCTCCAACGTGCGCTGGCTCGACACGCACTTCGAGGCGTGCCGACCCGAGTACGAGGATATGCTCCGCGCGGTCGGTATACGGCGGGGCTGGCGCGTCCTCGACGCGGGTTGCGGCGGTGGCACTCACTTGCCCCTTCTGGCCGGGCTCGTCGGCGAGAAGGGACGGGTGGACGCGGTAGATCTGGCCGCCGAGAACGTGGATGCGGTCGGGGGACACCCAGATTTGCAGGATACGCCGTGTCCGGTGTCGGTGCGGGTAGGTTCGTTGATGGCCTTACCTTATTCTGACGACAACTTCGACGCGGTCTGGTGCGCCAACACCACACAATACTTCGACGATGAAGGTCTGCTCGCCGCGCTCGCGGAGCTCCGGCGGGTGGCGCGGCCGGGCGGTACCGTTGCGGTAAAGGACGTGGACGTGCAGATGGCGCGCTTCTACCCGGCTGACTCTTTGTTGGTAGTTCGCCTCTCCGAGGTCTCCCTTCTCGACCGGACGGACGCGCAGGCAAGGGGGTCCGTGCGGGGGCGGGAGCTACGCCGCTGGCTCGAACGCGCCGGGCTTGAAGGGGTTTGGCAGAGGACGACCCTCATCGAGCGCTGGGCGCCGCTCAAGCCGGCGGAGAGAGAATTCTTCGGATCGTGGATGGCGTACCTCGCGCGGGTCGCAGAGGAGCGCGGGGTGCCCGAGGAGGACCTGGCGGCCTGGCGGGCGCTGCGCGACCCGGAGGCTCCGGATCACCTCGTGAACCATCCTGAGTTCTACGCCTGCGAGGGGCAGGTTATCGCGGTAGGGCGTGTTCCGGCTGGGGATGAGACGTGACGACGGGGGCGACGTACGTCCTGCCGATCCGTCGGGAACACCCCGGGGGCATAACCGAGCTCACCGGGTACCTGCATGCCCTGCCGGAGGAGGTGGAGGTCGTCGTGGTCGATGGCTCGCCGCCCGGGGTATTCGAGGTCCACGCCGCCCAACTCAAGACCTCCGGGGGGACGGGCCGTCTCATAGTCCACGTGCCGCCGGACCCGGACCTCCTGACGCCGAACGGTAAGGTCGGCGGCGTGCTCACAGGTGTGCGACGGGCGAGTTACGAGCGGATCGTGATCGCCGACGACGACGTGCGCTACGAGGCACGGTCCCTGGCCCGGATCATCCTCGCGCTGGATACGGCCCACGTCGTGCGGCCGCAGAACTACTTCGATCCCCTTCCCTGGCACGCCCGGTGGGATACGGCCCGTTCGCTACTCAACCGTCTCGCGGGAGGTGACTGGCCGGGCACGCTCGGGGTGCGCCGGTCGGCGCTGCTGGCTACGGGAGGGTACGACGGCGACGTGATGTTCGAGAACTTCGAGCTCGTGCGCACCGTGCGCGCGGCGGGTGGCACTGAGGCGGTGCCGCTCGACCTCTTCGTACGGCGGGGCCCGCCGACGGTACGCCAGTTCTGGTCCCAGCGCACACGGCAGGCCTACGACGAGTTCGCCCGCCCGCTGCGTCTGATCTCTTTTCTGGCCGTGCTGCCCCTGGCTGGCGTGCTGGTGGCCCGCG
>JADDPM010000087.1 GCA_016781885.1 Rubrobacter sp. | reverse complement strand
TTTGCGGTTGACGACGACCGGGAGGTTCTGCGGGCGGTCGAGCGCGACTTACGGCGCAAGTACGGCCGGGGCCGCAACGGGGATGGCTACCGTATCCTGAGCGCGGACTCTGCGGCAGCGGCGATGGAGGCTCTGGAGAAGCTTGCACGCTGCGGGGAGACCCCGTGGCATTGTTTCTCGTGGACCAGCGGATGCCGCGCAAGAGTGGTGTGGAGTTTCTTGAGGAGGCGAGGGAGCTCTTCCCGGATGCCAAAAAGGTCCTCCTCACGGCCTACGCGGACACGGACGCGGCGATCAAGGCAATAAACGCTATAGGGCTGGACTACTACCTCCAGAAGCCCTGGGATCCGCCCGAGGAGAACCTCTACCCGATCCTCGACGACCTGCTCGGCGACTGGCGCTCCTCCTACCGGCCGCCGTTCGAGGGCATCCGGGTGGTCGGCAACCGCTGGTCGCCCCGGTCACACGTGGTGAAAAATTTCCTCGCCCGTAACCGGGTGCCCTACCAGTGGCAGGACGTCGATGCCTCCGGGGAAGCGCGGCAACTGGTAGCGCAGGTAGATCACGGCGATCCAAGGCTGCCGATCGTCGTCTTCCCGGACGGGACGTACCTGGAGGCGCCAGAGAACGTCGAGGTCGCCGAGAAGGTTGGTCTGCAAACCCGCGCCGAGCGTCCTTTTTACGATCTGATCATCGGCGGCGGCCCCTCGGGGCTCGCGGCGGCGGTCTACGGGGCGTCAGAGGGTCTGAATACGGTCCTAATAGAGCGGGAAGCTCCCGGCGGGCAGGCGGGGACCTCCTCTCGCGCATCGAGAACTACTTTGGCTTCCCGTCGGGCCTTAGCGGGGCGGACCTGTCGCAGCGGGCGGTCACGCAGGCCAAGAGGTTCGAGGTCGAGATCCTCACGCCCCAGAAGGTCGCAGAGGTCAGGGTCGAGGACCCGTACCGGGTGGTACGGCTCGCGGACGGCACGGAGATCAGCTGCCACGCCCTCCTCATCACCACCGGCGTCTCCTATCGCAAGCTGGACGTACCGGGCGTGGAACGCCTGGCCGGCCGGGGCATCTACTACGGCGCCGCAATCACCGAGGCACTCTCGTGCAAGGATGAGGACGTCTACATCGTCGGCGGGGCCAACTCAGCCGGGCAGGCCGCGATGTACTTCTCCCAGCACGCCCGTAAGGTCGTGATCCTGTGCCGCTCGAACAACCTGCACAAGGGCATGTCAGAGTACCTCGTCAAGCAGATAGAAGAGACCCCGAACATCGAGGTCAGGACGAACTCGGGCGTAGTCGAGGCATTCGGGGAGGATCACCTGGAGAAGCTTGGGGTACGGAACTCGCAGACGGGCGAGGAGGAGATGGTCCCGGCTCACTCGCTGTTCATCTTCATCGGGGCGGCGCCGAAGACAGACTGGCTCGCGGGGATCGTCGAGCGCGACGAGCGGGGCTTCATCCTCTCCGGGCCCGACCTCCTGAAGGACGGCAAGCGGCCGAAGAACTGGACGGAGGATAGGGACCTGTACCTGCTGGAGACGAGCATACCAGGGATTTTCGTCGCTGGCGACGTGCGGCGCGGCTCCGTCAAGAGGGTCGCCTCGGGAATCGGGGAGGGTTCGATCTCGGTTCAACTCATCCACCAGTACCTGGCAAAGGTGTAAAAAATGCAATTACGACAGTGATCGACGCTCCGCGCCGGGCACCGCTCTTCGAGGTCCTCGTAGAGCCGCTCTGTCCCGTAAAGACGGAGCCACTCCAGTTGCTCGTCCGTGAACTTTGGAAAGACCGCCGTATCGCCCGGCTGGTGTATCATCGGGGAACCTCCCGCGCTGTCCCCACGGGCTCCCCCTTCAGCCCGTTTCTCTCGCCTGCTCGGACGAGCTTCTCTGAGCCTGGCTCCGCGACCCGTCGCAACTGGTCGTCTGAGAGCCGGTAGACGTACGCGAAGGGTTGGAGAGCACGCTCACCATCCTCGCCCACAAGCTCAAAAAGGGCGTGACGGTCGAGAAGGAGTACGCGGAGGATTTACCCCGTATCCGCGCTCACGGCGGGGAGCTAAACCAGGTGTGGACCAACATCGTGGACAACGCGGTAGACGCGATGGGCGGGGAGGGTAAGCTCAAGGTAAAGACCTCCGGCGACAAAGGGAACGTCTTCGTGGAGATCATGGACGACGGCTCCGGCATCCCGCGGGAGGCAAGGAAGCGTATCTTCGAGCCGTTCTTCACCACCAAGGGGGTCGGCGAGGGGACGGGGCTGGGGCTGGACATCGTGAGGCGCATCGTCACGGCGCACGACGGGGAGATCCGGGTAGACTCAGAGCCCGGCGCGACGAACTTCAAGGTAAGGCTGCCGGTAGACGGACCACGAAGGAACGAGAGCGATGATAACGACGGGAGTTGAAGCGTGGACTTAAAGAACGACCTTTTCAGTGAGATCTGCAGCGAGCGGCGCGGGGTGGACACGCGGGTCTTGAAGCAGACGGTGACATTGGCGGTCGAGATCGCGCGCGAGGGACGCGAAGGACGAAAGATCGGCACGCTCTTCGTCGTCGGCGACTCGGAGGCAGTCCTAAAGACCTCGCGCCCTCTCATCCTCGATCCTCTCCTCGGACACCCCGACGAGGCGAAACATATAAACGATCCGAACGTGCGCGAGACCCTCAAGGAGCTCGCCCAACTCGACGGGGCTTTCGTGGTCTCAGATACGGGCGTGGTCCTCTCGGCGGCCCGCTACATAGACGCGGCCTCGAACAACCTGATCCGGCCCCTAGGCCTCGGGAGCCGGCACATGGCCGGGGCCTCCGTCTCGCACCGGACGAACGCCGTGTCGGTAGTCGTCTCGGAGAGCTCGATGGTGCGGGTCTTCGACGACGGAGAGCTGGTCTCGGAGATAACGCCAGAGCTCTGGATGCTCGGCCGCTACAGCTCGTACCTCGAAGGCCGCTCGGCCACGGTTCGCCAGGCCGAAGACGTCACCGTGGTGAGCCGCGCCGAATGAACAGACCTGAGGAGGTCCTCGAGTTCTGGTTCGGACGGGAGGACGAGGAGGGCTACGGAGAGTTCCGGGAAGCCTGGTTCACGAAAGATGCAGAGTTCGACCATGAGGTCCGGGATCGCTTCGAGGACCTTCACGGGGAGGCCGCCGCCGGGAGGTTGGAGAGTTGGAAGGACGAGGCGGAGAGCTGTCTCGCCCTCATAATCGTGCTTGATCAGTTCCCGCGTAACATGTTCCGTGGGGACTCGAAGGCGTATGCGACGGACGAGCTTGCGCGTGAGGCAGCCCGGCATGCCGTGGAGCACGCCTACGACCGGGAGCTGCCCCCCTACAGTCGCCTGTTCATCTATCTACCCTTCGAGCATAGCGAGGATCTGGAGGACCAACGGCTCTCGGTAGAGCTCTTCCGAGGGCTTGCAGCAGAGATGGGGTCCGAGGACCTGCTCGGCTACGCGGTACGGCACATGGAGATAATCGAGCGTTTCGGACGGTTCCCGCACCGGAACGAGGTCCTGAGGCGGACTACAACCCCCGAGGAGGCGGAGTTCCTCCGGGGACCCGACTCGTCTTTCTAAAGCGGATGCTCTAATTCAGAGTTTCGGAGAGAGCCCGGAGAGGAGACGATAGTGGCGAACCTCGGCAAGCCTCCGTGCGACGAAGGAGTCATCCGGTCCGGCAAGGCTGAATCTCCCTGCGAGTCCGCCTCGGGGCCCTGGATCCTTGCTGGCGCCATCATCGGCTCCGGCATGGCCTTCATCGACAGCACCGTGACCAACGTGGCGTTGCCGGCCTTGCAGCGAGAGCTAAACGCAACCGCTGTGGACGCACAGTGGATCGTCGAGTCCTACGCGCTCTTGCTCGCCGCCCTGATCCTGGTCGGCGGATCTTTGAGCGACCACTACGGTCGCAGGCGTATCTACGCTTCAGGCGTAGCGCTCTTCGCCCTCGCCAGCGTGGGATGCGGCATCGCCCAGAGCCCGGATCAACTCATCGCCGCGCGAGCCATACAGGGCATCGGGGGGGCGCTCCTGGTGCCGGGCTCTCTGGCGATCATCAGCGCCTCGTTCGAGGGAGAACGGCGCGGCAAGGCGATAGGCACCTGGTCTGGCTTCTCGGGGATAACGGCGGCCCTCGGCCCGATCCTCGGCGGCTACCTCGTCGAGAACGTCTCGTGGCGAGCGGCGTTCCTGATAAACGTGCCTCTCGCGCTCGTGGTGCTCTACATAGTGGGCCGCCACGTCCCCGAGAGCCGCGACCCGGACGCGAGAAGGCTGGACCTGCCGGGAGCCTTCCTCGCTACCCTGGGTCTCGGGGGGTTAGTCTACGGTTTAATCGAGTCCTCCAATCGGGACCTCGGCGATCCGCTGGTCCTGAGCGCCCTCGCGCTGGGAGCGGCGGCGCTCGTGGGGTTCGTCGTCGTCGAGCGGCGCAGCAACGAGCCGATGATGCCCCTGAGCCTGTTCAAGTCCCGTAACTTCAGCGGGGCGAATCTCTTGACGCTGCTCCTCTACGCGGGGCTCGGCGGCTCCCTGTACTTCCTTCCGTTCAACCTGATACAGGTTCACGGCTACTCAGCGACCGCCGCCGGGGCCGCGTTCCTGCCGTTTATCTTCATCACCTTCCTCATGTCGCGCTGGGCCGGAGGGCTGGTGACCCGCTACGGGGCGAAGCTGCCTTTGGTGATAGGCCCCTCTATAGCCGCCGTGGGCTTCATCCTCTTCGCCCTGCCGGGGACCGAAGGCTCCTACTGGACGACGTTCTTTCCGGCGGTCGCGGTTCAGGGCCTCGGGATGAGCCTGGTGATAGCGCCCCTCACCACCACGGCCCTGAACGCGGCCGAGGGGCAGCACTCAGGGCTCGCCTCGGGGGTGAACAACGCGGTCTCGCAGACGGCGGGCCTGCTCTCGATAGCGGTCCTGGGCATCTTCGTCTTCGCGGCCTTCAGCAGCAGCCTGGACGGCAAAGTAGAAAATCTGAACCTCACCTCCGAGCAACAGGCAATTCTGGAGTCCGAGAAGGTGGACTTGGGAGGAGCAGAGGTCCCGGAAGGGGTAGATGGCGAAACGGCGGCGGCCGTTGAGAGGGCCGTGGACGAGTCGTTCGTAGGCGCTTTCCGGCTGGCAATGTACATAGCGGCAGGGCTCGCGGTCGCGAGCGCCATGGCGGCCGCGGTCCTGATCGAGGGCAAGGGAGCGACAACGAAGCCGGAGGAGGTCGCGCAGCCCGGCCGAGAGCCAGGAGAGACCCGCGGCGCCTCTGCTCCCGTGTAAAGAAAAGGAGATCGTTATGGCGACGAACTGTACGCACCTGGACCAGATCCGCGACGCGAGGCCGTTGGGTTGTGGGTGCTGGTCTAGCGAAGCCTCTTTGACATCTCGATCAACGCGGTAGAGACGGTTCTCAAGTCTCCCTCGTTCTGAGGGCCGTCGTAAACGCAGTCTAGTGCGTCGCTGCGTATACCGCGCTTGGCAAACTGCTCGCGTAGATCGGCTATCGTGGGTAAGTAGTCCCGGGCATAAAGTACCTGCGTTTCCTCATCGTGTAGGGTAACGCGCCGGTGAGGATACTCATGGTCACTAACGATACCATCATTAGCAGGCCTGCTGGCCTCGCGGTCGTTGGTAAAGTTTATTAAAGCTTCGGATTCTTCGATAGCGCGCTTTCTAAGCCCGGCCCTGGTCATCTTGTGGCGGCTACGCTTGAGCAGCAGTAGCGGCAGCATGATTAGGACGAGGCCAATGATCGCCAGGAAGATGAGGGTTAGTTCCATCAAACTTAATAATATCTGAAAGCAACCGTTTGCCTGTTGCTACCGGAACACAAAGGGACCTCCCGCAGCAGCAGAGCCTCCTCATCTTAGCGTAGAGACCAAGCTTCTGTAGAGCTTATCGCAACCTTCGGAGGGGTTCGGCGTAATATGAAGAAGAGTAGGTATTCCGGCAGGAGAGCAAGTATGAAACGCTGGCAAAGGCGCCTAATCGCATTGGCCGCCCCTATAGTATGGCGAAACATCAAGGAACGCCGGCGTGGACAGGATTCCAGGGGTGATGCCTCTAAGGACACCTCGGCCTTCTCATGGCGAAGGTCTCGTCGGGATTCTGACAAAGGGAGGTTTTCAATGGATCTACTACGTATCGTAGTCGCAGTTCTTCTCCCACCACTAGGCGTGTTCCTGCAGGTGGGGATTGGTAAGCACTTTTGTATTAATATCCTTTTAACGCTTCTCGGCTATATACCGGGCGTCGTTCACGCGATATGGGTCATAGCGAAGTACTGACATCTATCGACCAGATCGGAGTAATTTGGACCCCCGGGGAGCTTCTTGTGTCGCTTCGATCTGTCGGCTTTGCGAGAGGTGTTTGTGAAGCACGACCTGAGAAGGACTGACTCTATACAGGTCGACGAAGTAGAAGACGTACTACTACTCGGAACGCTCTGTAGGATATACAGAGCTATCAAGAATTGAGCCGCTGATGCTCGACCGGGAGACGCTATTCAGCACCGGCGGGCCTTCGTCCTTACCATCTGCTGCCGCGTTGAGGGACCCCATCCCCTCCACGTGGGGCTCCGGTGAAGCCTCGTTCGGCGATCCGGAGGCGCTGTTGGTCATCAGCATAGTCGTCTTGCTCTTGCTACTCGCCGGGAGGGTAGTCTGGCGGATACGCCGGTCTCCTCGGAACCGTTCGAAGAAGCCGCCCCGGCGTTACGATAGATAGCAAAATGGAGTTCCGTATGACGGCGCAGAAGAACGGCGCCTAGTCGCGGAGGGCGTTTTCAGGATAGGACACCTGTAGTAATAAGGAGGGTGACATGTCGAAGAACAAGCACGCCACCAAACGCTTCCGCGCCTCGTAGCACCGACTGTAGAGTCCTTCGAACCCGGTAAGAACTGGATCTGGTGCTACGAGGCGAGGTCGTAATGGAGCCGCCTCGTTAAGGGGATCTCCACCCCATCTCATCGTAAGCATACAGGCGGCAATCGGCAGTTATGGTTACCCTTACGGAACGAGGGCCGGCTCAGGGATAAGCCCCGTGCCCCGTTCGTACGGAGCTTATCCCGTACTATTTCCCTTCCTGTATCTGCTCCTCCACCTGTGTCCGCCCCTGCTGTACTTCCTGCTCTATCTGCGTCCTTCCCTTCTCTACTTGCTCTTCTACCTGCTGCCGCCCCTTCTCTACCTCCTCTTCCGCCTGCTTCTGTACTTCCTCTTGCACTCCTCCGCACGCCACCGCGCCGAATACCGAGACCAAAGCAGTCAGTAGAAGGACTGCGATTCTTCTTTTCATATTTATTCCTTCCCTTGCCATGGGCCTGATCTCCGAGCCCTCGATTCTATTACCGAGATGCTCCTGATATCGTGTGTGAATAAAAGAGCCTGGTGCCCGTCCATTGGTGGGGAAAGGGAAGGGAGGAGTAGGACACCAGGTTAATGGCTATATTATTAACGCACATATGTGCGAACGTCAAGGGCGGCGGGACAGTGTTTTGGAGCGTGATGAAGTCTCGGCGGAAGCGGATTGCAATGCTGTTGCAGTGCGGGGCGAACCGCCAGGGGCCTTGCCCGGCGTGCGCTAAAGGTTACTTCCAGGTACAGGACACCCGATGGTATCGTCTTTCAAGTCCGGCGAGGGCGGGCAGGCGCTGATGCTATGGGAAGGCGTCATGGTCTCCGTTGAGGGAGTGGTGGTGGGGTGAAGGTCGGCCCATACCCGATCCAGACGGAACGGAGATGAGTCATCAAGATGGCGATGATCGTGCTGGTCGGTCTCAAGGGGGGCGCGAATCCGGAGGGCTACGAGCGGTGGGTGCTGGAGTCCTACGCTCCGGCGGTAAGCCTTACCGTCGTCCTCGTGCGTATCGTCTGGGTCTTCCCGGCGACCTACCTCCCCCGTATGCTGAGCCGCCGTGTACGCGAGCGCGACCCGTCGCCTCCTGGCAGACCGTCATGGTCGTATCCTGGACCTGAATGCGCGGTGTGATCTCGCTCGCCGCGGCCCTCGCCCTGCCGCTCACTACAAACGCGGGCGATCAGTTCCCGGGGCGTGACCTCATCCTCTTTCTGACCTTCTGCGTGATCCTCATGACGCTCGTGATTCAGGGCCTCAGCTTGCCGGCCTTGATACGGGCCTTAGGAGTCGAGGACGACGGGAGCGGAAGGAGATCAAGAGCAGAATCCGCATGGCCGAGGCGGCGCTCGTGCGGATGAAAGAGTTCGAGCCGGAGGATTGGGTTCGCGAGGACACGCTCGAGCGCGTACGCGGGCTCTACAACTACCGCCGCAGCCGCTTCGACGACGAGGACGAGGACGGGTTGGAGGACCGCTCCGCTGCCTACCAACGCCTCCTGATAGAGCTGCTCCAGGCGCAGCGCCAGACCCTCGTACGCCTGCGAGACGAAGGCAAGATTGGAGACGAGGCAATGCATCGGATAGAACGCGACCTCGACCTCGAAGAGTCCCGGCTGGAGGGTTGAGGCCGGCTTGTTAGTCAGGTGCTGGTATCGAGTTGAGACCCAGGTCCGTCCTGATAAGGAGGAGATGACGCGGTGGTAGAGAGCCTAAAGCGTGACGAGTTGAAAGGCAAGATGGATCGGGGCGACGACTTCGTTCTCGTAGATGCCCTCGGTCCTGGGCACTACGAAAGCAGCTACTTGCCGGGCGCGATCATCCTCCCCTACGAGTACATCGGCGAGGCCGAGAAGGTGCTACCGGACAAGAACGCCAAGACTTGCCAGACCAGCTAAAGAACGGAAAGGAACCACGTGCGCGCCGTACTCGTTGATAAAGCA
Source organism: Rubrobacter sp. (assembly GCA_016781885.1). Taxonomy (GTDB): domain Bacteria; phylum Actinomycetota; class Rubrobacteria; order Rubrobacterales; family Rubrobacteraceae; genus Rubrobacter_F. The sequence goes on along the minus strand of JADDPM010000087.1, from coordinate 419 downwards.
GCCCCGGCCAACCTGTCCCTCGGCGAGGCGGAAGAGCCCACGCCCGCCCCGTCGGAGGCGCTGGTGCGAGTCTCGGCGATCTCGTTGAACCGCGGCGAGGTACGTCGCGCCCAGATGGCTGAGCCCGGCTTCAACCCGGGCTGGGACCTCGCCGGAACGGTAGAGCAGCGCCGCCGTCGACGGAACGGGTCCGCAGGCCGGTGTGCGGGTCGTGGGCTTCCTCCCGTCTGGAGCCTGGGCCGAGCTCGCCGCCGTGCCGACGCGCTCTTTAGTGCGCCTAACAAAACCCTACCACAGAGTTTTTTGCTGAAGCTATCCCTGAACCACCCGTAACGGACGAAGCGGGGGTTCGTGGAGTCCTCGACGAGGAGGGGGGTGCCCCAGGACACCCTGCCATGCGCATTTGGGTGCTCCTACCG
>JADDPM010000210.1 GCA_016781885.1 Rubrobacter sp. | reverse complement strand
GCGCGCTGCAAGTCCAGGATGACCGCGTGGCGGCGCGGGGCGTTGTGGGAGAACTCTTTGACGACCAACTCTCCCGTGCGCGCCACGCTCTTCCAGTGGATGTGCCGCTTGTCGTCGCCCCGCCGGTACTCCCGGAGCCCCGAGAACTCATCTCCCTGCTGGGCGAAAGATCCCGCAGCGCCCATCTCCCCCTTCCGCCCCCGGACCGGGAAGCCGCGAAGCTCGAAGACGTTCGGGTAGACCACGGCCTCCGTGCGCTCTCCGGACCTCCGGACGAAGCGGAGCAGACCGAACGGGTCCACGGTTCGCATCAGTGCTGGGCCGAGTTCGTAAAGTCCCCTCCTCTCGAAGAGTATGGGGACCTGGATCTCCCTCGCCCCCGCCCCCTCGACGGGCGGCACCTCGAAGTGGCGCGGCTCGGGGAGACTGTCCACGACCTCCACGTTCGGGCTCCGCATCCGGGAGGCGTTGGAGACCGAGAGCGTCAGCTGGGAGACGCGCCCGGCCACGAATCGCTCCCCGGCGGGGAGCCGTCGCGCGTATCGCAGGCCCCGGGAGAAAAAGAACCCGAGCACGAGGGCCGCAACGAGGAGGCCGGCGAGGGCGTAGCCGAGCTGGTAGAGCTGCGTCGTCCCGATGAGCCGGGCCACGAGCAGTGAGATGGCCCCGAAGAAGAGCGCCTGCCAGCCTCGGGCCGTCGGCCGTACCGACGAGAGACGCCGGGTGCGCCACAGCCGCCGTGTCAGCTCGCGCAAGACCGCTAGACCGCCTCGCTTACGGGGACAGAGGAGAGTATCTCGCGTACCACGCCCCCGGCCCTTCCAGCGCCGGAGCCGTTCCTGGAGCCGCCGGGGGCTGCGATGATCCTATGCGCCAGGACGTGCGGGGCCAGGGCCTTTACGTCGTCGGGGAGGCAGTAGGAGCGGCCCCGGGACGCCGCGTGGGCCCTCGCGGCGGCGAGGAGCATCCGGCTCGCCCGCGGCGAGGCCCCCAGGTAGACCGCCTCGTGCTCCCGCGTGGCGTTCGTAACCGAGACGACGTAGCGCAACACTGCCTCGCTCGCGTAGACCTCCTCGGCGAGCCGGCGCATCTCCACGAACTCGGCTAGACCGACCGCCGGCCCGAGGTCCGCGACCGGGTCGGCCGAGAGCCTCAAGAGGTCTAGCTCCGCCTCCTCGTCCGGGTAGCCAAGGGACATCTTGACCATGAAACGGTCCAACTCCGCGTGTGGCAGCGGGTAGGTACCCTCATGCTCGACCGGGTTCTGCGTCCCGATCACACCGAACGGCTCGGGCAACCGGCGTGTTACGCCATCCACAGTCACGGAAGCCTCCTCCATAGCCTCCAGGAGAGCGCTCTGGGTCTTCGGGCTGGCGCGGTTGATCTCATCGGCCAGCACCACGTTCGCGAACACGGGACCCGCCCAGAACTCGAAGGCACCCTCGCCCTGGTTGTAGACGTTCGTGCCCGTGACGTCGGCGGGCAAGAGGTCGGGGGTGAACTGTATCCGCCGGAACTCGCCCCCTATGGTACGCGCGAGAGACTTCGCCAGGAGCGTCTTCCCCACCCCTGGTACGTCCTCTATAAGCACGTGCCCCCCCGCGAGAAGCGCCACCACAGCTAGAGAGACACCCTCCCGCTTACCGGCGACGGCGCGCTCGACGTTGGCGACTATGCGTTCTACCGCCTCCGCGAAACCGTAGTAATCCAAAAGTCCCGCCTACCAAGAGCTCCGACAACGAAACGAGAGTATAACAAGCGATTCGGTGCGGTCAGCACTTTGGCGCACCGACGCGGCTCGTGACGGAGAAGCGGGTGAAGACGGCGTTCGGAGACTCAGCCGCACGGGAAGACCGGGCAATGATCGGGGCCGGGCTTTATCACACGGTGCAGATCCAGTACAGGTGGCGGCACCTCCGTCTGCGTGAGCATGTCGTGGATCTGCCCTCGGTGATGCGTCTGATGGTTGAAGAAATGCGCGACCAGCAGGTCGACGGGGTCGACGTAGATTTCACCCTCGTTGTTGGTGTACCGGATCGTCCCGCCGAGGATCTCTTCGTCTATGCCGAAGGAGAAGGTCTCTATACGCTGATCCTCGGACAACCTGGCCCTGCATAGCTCGTCGAAGTCCTCGTAGAGAACCGCGTCGAGGTTGGTGGATGGGATCTCCTCACCGCCGAACCGGGCAAGCCAGATGCGGTCGCCGACCATGGTGTGGTTGAGCGTACCGTAGATACTGCCGAAAATGGCCGGTCGGTCTTCTTTACGCTCGGCGTTGCTGAGACATGCACAGGTTCCGTAGAGACGTCGGTTGGCGAGGGTATTGTATCTTGCCAGCGTTCGAAGGTTTCTATGAGCGAGTCGGCCAATGAGGCCTCCTACCTGCCAGGCAGCTACGCCGTCCGGGCGGCCGTCGCCATCTGCGCCTTCGCTAATAGGCGAAATCGCAGACGGCTGATAGCTAGGAGGCTGTGAGGGTTCCGTCCCCATAGAACTGCTCGACGTAGCGGCGCTGGACGGGGTTGAGGCCCCGCGAGTACCAGACCATCACTACGTAGCGCGGTTCCTTGGGGGTGCTCTTGGGGTACATGCCGCACTCCATGGGCAGGCGGTTGCTCTTGCGAGCGTTGCACTTGGTACAGGCCGTCACCACGTTGTCCCAGGTGTTCAAGCCACCGCGGCTCAGGGGCTTCACGTGGTCGCGGGTAAGGCAATCCTTGCGGTTCAGGTCGTCGCGATGCTTGGAGCAGTACTGGCAACGATAGTTATCGCGCGCGAAGAGGATCGCGTTCGTCACGTGACGCCTCAGACGGCGCGGGATCTCCACAAATTTCACCAGCCTGATGACTAGAGGGTAAGGATACTCAGCCTTCTCCGAGCGGAAGCGACGCTCCAGGTTGGCCTCCACGATCTCTGCCTTCTCGGAGACGACGAGCA
>JADDPM010000016.1:20146-22568 GCA_016781885.1 Rubrobacter sp. | reverse complement strand
CTGGCCGCGGTCATCGTGCTCCTTTTCTACTTCTTCATCTCGGCAGCCGTGATGCTTTTTGGTGCCGAGGTCAACGCAGAGGTTTACCGTGAGGTGGACGAAGGCGGAGACGGTGGGAAGGGTAATTCCTCCTAGGCGGGGGAAAGAAGAAGCCTGGCGAGGGAGCCGGTTTGGTGCCCGCCCTCCTCGGGAAGAACACGAGAGCGGCGCGGAGTGGCGCACCCGGAGAAAGGAGATGGCACGTGAGCGAGCAGACACAGAGGCGGCTCTTGTCCGGTTTGGCAATAGCGCTGTCACTGGTACTGACCCGTCCCATAAACAGGTTCATAGACGAAATGATACCCGAGCGCAGAGGCATCGGGGACGACATCACGGAGGCGGCACTGCAGGGGCTTGTGAGGGCAGCCTCGATCTTCGCCGCCTCCGTGGTCGTGCGGAAGCTAGCCGGGAGCCGACGATAAGAGGCCGGGCGTAGCCTTATCGCCGGTCGTGCGTCCTGCCTCATAGTGGAGGGTTCGCAGGAAGAACGAGCGGTGTTTGAAAGGAGTGAGTGATGCAGGAGGGTAAGGACGACCGCTCGATCGGCGAGCTTATCACCAGGCTCTCGCAGGAGACGGTGACGCTGGTCCGCAAAGAGGTTCAGCTTGCCAAGGCGGAGATGAGCCAGAAGGCCTCCCGGGCCGGCAAGAACGTGGGCTTCCTGGTGGTCGGGGGCGTAGTAGCCTACACGGGGCTTCTGGCGCTGGTCGCCGCGGTGATACTCTTGTTGGGGCTCGTCATGCCCTACTGGCTCTCAGCCGCGATAGTGGGGCTGGTGATCGCCGCCATCGGCGCGGTCCTGGTCGTCAAGGGCCTCAACACGCTCAGACAGGAAGACCCGACCCCGCGGGAGACGGTCGAAACCTTACAGGAGGACAAGGAATGGCTGAGGGACCAGACGAGATAAGATGGCGGGTAGCGCGCGAGCAGAACCCCACGCCCGAGGAGGTGGAGGAGTTAAAGCGACGCGCCCAGAGTGGCGACGAGGTCGAGGCTACGAGGGCCCAGATCGAGCTGACCCGGACCGAGATGACCGAGACGGTCGACGCCTTACAGGAGAAGCTCGACCCCGAGACGCTGAAGGAGCAGGCGAGGACGCGGGCGAAGGAGGCGGCCCGCGACACCGGCTCCCAGTTTGTGGAGGCGCTGAGGCAGAACCCCGTGCCGGTGGCGATTATAGGGGGACTGCTCGGGTTGGCCATCTTGGGCCGAATACTGTCGGGAGGAGAAGAACGACGAGGTTCGAAGACGGTGACCTTTGACCTGAGAAGAGGCAGAGTCTGGGCAGAATAACAGACCTCGGTGGTGGACCGGCAATACGGTCCAACCGCGTAATATAAGTGTTTGGACGGCGGCTCCGACTACTCCGCTCTGACCGACACTATCGAAGGAAGCGCCCGAACCCCTCGTACTGCCCACGACTTTGCCCCCCGACCCGTGACCAGGCGAGCCAGAACATGCCCGGTTTCGGTCAAGATAATGACCCTTACGCCAGGAAGCAGGTAGAAGGGGCACGCTCAGGATGCCTTGGTGCCTTGCGAGCGGACGGTCGCGTGCAGCCGGTAGAGGCTACTCGGTCGAGAGTGAACGCCTCGATCAACTCGGCTGGCACGCTCAAAGTCCGCCACAGCCAAATCTCCTCATCGAGCAGCATGCAGTCGCGCCTCGCATGTTGCACGAGGACACTACCCGGGCAAGCCGCTACCAGCGGACAGCTACGAACGCCGGAGAAGAAACATGGTGAGCAGGCAGACGGTGGCTAGGGAGAGATAGGAGAGAATGTCGCCGCCGAGGTCGGATAAAGAGCCGCCGAGGAAGGAGCCCGCGGCGTAGCCGGAGGCCCAGGCGAAGTTGGTGGCGCCGAAGGCGGGGGCGCCCCCGATGCCGGCCTTCTCGGCCCCGCGAGAGAGCAGGGAGGTCCCGGGTACGAGCGGGGCGTTGAAGGCGACCCCGGCCAGGACCACTAGCAGGGCGACGAGGAGGGCGTATTCCGCCCAGGGCAGGGCCAGCAAGACGGCGAGCGAGACTAGAGTACCCGCGAATATGGGTGGACGGTACCCGGAGCGGTCGGACCAGCGCCCGAGCAGAGGGTGGACTATGGCCTCGAAGACGGCGGCGATCAGGAAGACGGCCCCGATGGCGGCGGCGCCCCATCCGAGGCGCGAGAGTTGGAGCGGCGCCAGGACGGAGAGCGCGCCGAAGAGCAGCGGCGAGAAGGCGATAAAGGCGAGTCCGGTCAGCAGCTGTGGCCGTCGCGCCGCCGCGAGGATCTCGCGGAATGGCCTGCCAGGTCTGGGTGACGGTCCGGGGGTCAGCAAAGCCCACACGGCGACCGCGAGCCCGACGCAGGAGACCGAGGCGAACGCTGGAGCGATGCCCACCG
>JADDPM010000016.1:0-19883 GCA_016781885.1 Rubrobacter sp. | reverse complement strand
CGTCCCGCCAGGTAACTGGCCGGCGCCGAACCAAGCAGCACACCCCCGCCGAAAGCCCCGCTTAAGATACCGGCCGCCGACTTCGAGAGCCCCAACTCCTCCGTGAAGCGCGGCACGAGCGGGACCAGCGCCGCGTAGAACACAGTGTCCACGAGGACCATCGCGCAGGTGAGGGCCAGGAGTCGGCGCACGGCGGTTATTCTAACGCCCGGATGCGCATGCCCAGAAAGAGCTTTCACGCCCCCTCGCCCCGTTGCTTGCTAACATAGCCGCATGATGACCAGAGCGCGTGGAGCAAGAAGTATATTTGCCAGATGGCTCGCCTGGAGACGCCGGAGGAGGGCGAACAAGGCGCTCTTCGTATCGACCATCGCTCTGGCTCTCTTCGTTACGCTTGTGTTCGTGTGGGCGACGCTCTCCCCGGCTCCCGGGGACCCGACACGCTACCTCGCGCTCTACTGGGTGTGGGGTTTGTGCGCCGTAGGAGTACTTCTGGGGATGGCCGAGTACAAGACGAGCCCGTTGCGCAAGGGGAGGGAAAGGGGGCACCTCTTCATCCTGCTCTACATCGGCTCTCTGCTCATCGTAACCCGCGCTTTGAACATGTTTCTCTACTACCATCCTTCCTACATGCCATAGAATCTTTAGGAGTTAGAAAAATTGAAGACGTTACGAGCTTGGCTGAGCTTGTCGTAAAGCAAGACGGATGAATAGACCCGTCAGATAGATGAATGACTCTGCTTCTGGCTCAGATGGTGGTGTTTTAGGTTGGCCTTGCTGCGCTGCGTGTCGATACCTACCACCGTACTCTACGTATTCTCGGAGTAACGGTCTGAGCAACTGCTTATACGCTTTGGAGACCTCAATCTCCTTTATAAACAACTCCTGGTTACGGGATAGTTCCCTATTATTGCCGATTATGACTCTGGCCATCGCTTCGACAGCTTCGTACATATCTGTAATTACGTCGGCAAGCCTTTGCGGTTTATTTATAGCTTCTAGATAATCCGATAGACCCTTTTTGAAAGGGTCATGAACCGTCTTGTACTTCGGCTCGGAGAGCCAACGCAAAGGCTCGTTGACTAGAGATTCATCCAGAAGCGGAGCACCAGTACGAATAAATATAGGCGGTTGCCACCCTATACTGAGGTCAACTTCGCAACGACTGATGACAACTCTAATATCTTCAGACAACTCATCAGCTAATTCCGTATCCTCGAAAAGCGTATACAGGGCTTCCAGTACCTGAAGACAGCGAAAAAAGTCATCACCAACAAAGAACGCTGGATGGTACTGGTTTGGTGTTCTCTCACCTAAAATAAAGGCTACGGATTCAGTCAAATCATAAAGACTAACGCCCGCTGACCGCAATCGCTTCGACCACTCACCATCATTCATGCTATTAAAGACAAGCACACTAATTCGATTCACAAAACGACGTCTTGCTTCGTGAGCCCCTACCTCAATGTCGAACCGCTCATGGAATGGTCTTGGTATGCCTTCGTCCGTCACTTCATTGATTGTAACCTAAGTTAATAGCTTACCCGACAGCGTATTTAATAACTTGTCGTCTGTATTACCGGTCTGGGTGTTAGCGTAACCTAGCTGCGTCCTAACCGTAACCTAACGGGAGTGCGTGTAACCTAGTTACAGGAACATGCTAGGATTTGGAAATGCCGATTTCAAGCGGGTTCAAGGCTCTGCTCTTCGACCTCGACGGCACGCTCTCGGAGACCAACTCCGTGCATCATCTGTCGTGGGCGGAGATCTTGAGATCTCATGGCTACGACGTCAGCTGGGGCTTCTACCGGGATAGGATCAGTGGCCGCCTCTCGCCCGAGATCGTCGCCGACCTTCTCCCCGACCTCTCACCCGAGGAGGGCCGGAAGATAGCCGACTCCAAGGAGGCGGACTTTCGCAAGCGGGCCGATACTCTGGAGCCGCTGCCGGGCTTGCTGGGCTTCATCGATAAGTGGCGGGGGAGGGGGATGGCACTCTCGCTCGTCACCAACGCCCCGAAGGAGAACGTCCTCACAGTCCTGCGCGCCCTCGACCTCGAAGACGCGTTCGAGCCCGTGATCCTGGCCGCCGACGTCGCCGCCGGGAAGCCGGACCCGGCCCCCTATAACGCGGCCCTGGAAGCCCTCGGTGTCCCGGCGGACGAGGCCGTCGCCTTCGAGGACTCACCCTCCGGCATCGCCTCCTCGTTGGCCGCCGGTATCCCCACGGTCGGTATCGCCTCGACCCACAACCCGGAAGACCTGGATCATCTCGGCGTAGACCTCGTCGTCCGCGACTTCACCTCCCTGAAGCTCGACGCCTTTATCGCCGGCCGCTGAGGGTCGCGGAGGCATACGCCTCGCTGCTTAGAACCTCATCTCTACCGTGCTCTCTCCGGCGCTCTCCGCGAGGCGTACCGTGATCCTCCCCTCGGCCTCATCGTAATCCCAATCCACCTCCTCACCGTTCACGGAGACGGTACCCGGGCGGGTATTTACTCCATGTAGCTCCAGATGCACCGATTCCCGTTGGCGGACGAAGGAGCCTTCGCGTGTTCCGAGGCGGATGGTTATGGTGCCGCCGCGGACTTCGCAGAGCAGCATGCGGCGAGCGTACTCGCCCCTCTCGTAGCCGAAGCCCTCGCCTGCATCCTCATACAGCATGGACTCTCCCGTGCCCTCTGCCGGATGGATGAGGAGCGTCAGGGGGTCGGCTGGCCTCTCGCCGACGTAGTTCATCTCGGGCCACAGGGGGATGGCGGTGTTGGCGCGTGCGTAGATCGCTGGTTCGCCTAAAGGCGCGTGGGCCAGAACGTGTGCCGGTCCTTCTATCCTCTCACCGGTCCAGTAGTGGGACCAGGTGCCCCGGGGCAGGTAGACGTGGCGGTGCTCGATGCCGGGGCGGGTGATGGGGGCGATGAGTAAGGCGTCGCCGAGCAGGAACTCGTCGTCCATCGTGTAGGTCGTCTCGTCCTCGGGGTACTCGAAGAGGAGGGGACGCAGGATCGGGGCTCCGGTACGGTGGCATTCCTCGAAGAGGGTGTAGAGGTAGGGGAGGAGGCGCTGGCGGAGCTTTATCATCCTGCGGCACACCGACTCGTAGGGCTCCCCGAAGACCCACGGCTCCTGTCGTCTCGTGCCCTTCATCGAGTGGTTGCGGCAGAACGGCTGGAAGACGCCGAACTCCGTGAAGCGGGCCAGAAGCTCGCCATCACAGTCGTCGAAGAACCCGCCGACGTCCACCCCGGCCCACGCCACGCCGGAGAGCCCCATGTTCTGGAGCTGGGGCATGCTCATCCAGAGGTGCTCCCACCACGACGAGTTGTCCCCCGTCCACTGCAACGCGTGGCGCTGTAGCCCCGCGTATCCCGCTCGCGTAATGACGAACGGGCGCCTGTCGGGCCGGAGCTTCAAGAGCCCCTCGCGCACCGAGCGGGCCATCAGGGAGCCGTAGGTGTTGTGGATCTGGCCGTGCAGCTTGGGATCTCCATCGCCGGGATGTACCACATCCACGGCGGGCATCGAAGACTGCCTCGGGACGAAGAGCGAGGGTTCGTTCATATCGCACCAAACCCCGGCGACGCCCTTGTCCAGGATCGCCCGGAGGTTCTCCACCCACCATTCCCGCGTCTTTGGGTTCGTGAAGTCCGGGAAGGCACAGATCCCCGGCCACACCACGTTGTGGTACTCCTCGCCCGAGGAGGTCTTGCAGTACAGGTCTCTCTTTCGCCCCTCGACGTAGACCGAATAGCCCTCGTCCACCTTCACGCCCGGGTCCACGATGGTGACGACGTTGAAGCCCTGCCCCTGTAGCTCGGCCATGAGGTTCTCGGGCTCAGGGAAGCTCTCCTCGTTCCAGGTGAAGACGCGGTAGCCGTCCATGTAGTCGATGTCTAGGTAGAGGGTGTCGCAGGGGATGTCGTGTTGGCGGAAGTTTCGGGCGACCTCGCGCACCTCTTCGGCGTTGATGTAACTGTAACGGCACTGCTGGTTCCCAAGAGACCATAGGGCGGGCATCGGGGTGCGGCCGGTGAGCTCCGTGTAGCGGTCGAGGACATCCCTTGGAGACGGTCCGCAGAAGACGTAGTAGACGAGGTTCCCGCCCTCGGCGCCGTAATAGGCGCGGTCCGGGTCCTCGTGGGCGAGGTCGAACTCGACACGGTGGGTGTTGTCGAAGAAGAGGCCGTAGGCTTTGCCCCCTCGCATGGAGAGGACGAACGGTATGGAGGCGTAGATGTTGTTGAAGGAGGCGGTGTGGCCCGCGGGGGGGTCGATGTTCCAGAAGACCTGGTACGAGTCGGTCTTTTCGAGGCCGCTGGTCCGCTCGCCGCAGCCGAAGTACCGCTCGCCCTCCTCGCGCCTCTTGTAGAGCCTGACCGGGTTGCCCAGGGGCGCCGAGAAGACGTCCGCTCCCGGCTGCTCGACGACGCCCATCCCGAGCTCCGCGTCGTCGGCGACGAACTCCATTCCCTCCGCGTCGATGAAGGAGACCCGCAGCGGGTCCAGGGTGACGCGGGCGGTCGCGGGGCCAGTGGAGAGCGTTACGGTGTCGTTAGACCCCCGTATCTTTGCCTCGACCGGCTCCCAATCCTCCTTCGCTATCGCCTCCGTTCTATAATGCGGCGATTGGCTCTCCGGGAACATCCCGACCCGGAAGAGGTTCGGGGCGAGCGCGGTTAACTCGACGGTCGCGGAGCCTGCCTTGAGGCGGACGCTTCTGCCGTCGTGGTCGCTTAACTCCGCCTTCCCGAGCGGTTTGTAGCACCCTCCTACCTCGGGCGGCTTCTCGAACGTCTCGGCCAAAACCTTTCCCCTCTCCATTCGTAACTTTTCTAGTTCCCGGGGTTCACCTTACACCGTTCCTGTTTCTGCAGTTGGGCTTCGCGCCGCCCGCTGCCCGGGCCAGTGGGACGATGGCGGTGCTGAACACGACGACAACGAAGAGGCCGCGCCGAAGCCCAGAGCGTTGTCGACGAAGCTGATGGTGGGAGGGCTGACAAGGAAACCGAGGTATCCGGCGGAGAGAAGGCGACTATCACCTGGCCGGCTGCAACTTGCATCCAGTCTCGCCCCACTGCCTTCGAGCAACAGAGGTCTCGCCTCGCGCCACGGTCCTGTACGCTCAACAGGTCAGCCGCACGATGGCTCCCTCGCCGAGGCGCAGGGCGAGATGCGTCAAGTCCACGCCTCCCTCCTGGTCCATAGGGGTGGAGCAGAGCAACTCGCCCTGCCTGCCAGCTTCGGAGAAGTTTACCTCTCCAGGCGTCAGACCGAAGTTGAGTGCCACGAGCATCCTCTCTTCCTCGTGTTCGCGCAGGTAGGCGAACATGGACTCGTTCCTCGTATCGAGCGAGCGGTACGAGCCCGTAGCAAGGGCTCGTAGTTAGCGCCGCAGTTCGGTCAGGCGTTTGAACAGGGCTAGTTGGGAGCGGAGATCCTTGCGCTGGACCTCTACGTTGGTCTCTGTGTAGTAGCCGGCGACGGGGAGCCAGGGCTCGACCGCGGAGAAGCCGGCGTTGGGGCTCGCGTCCCATTGCATCGGGGTGCGTTCGGGATCGCGGCTGTGTCCGGGGGCGTTCTTGCCGATGGGGTCTACGATGAGGTGGGGCGGCATCTCGACGTCTTGCATCCCGATCTCATCTCCATAGTAGCAAGTCGGCGTACCCCGCAGGGTGAGCAGGAGCATCTGCGCCAGCCTGGCTCGGTCCAGACCGATGCGGCTCGCTATCCTCGGGTTGTCGTGGTTGCCGAGCACCAGTTCGGCCATGCGTTTTCGGGGAGCGCGGCCTCGTACTCCTCGACGAGCCCGCGGACCGCTCCGGCCTCCCACTTCGTCAGCAAGACGAGGCCAAAGTTGAACGGCAGGTGAATGTCGTTTAGATGTTCCCATAGTAGGTCATGAGGCGGCTCAGGGGCAGGTAGATCTCCCAGATCAGGACCCGCTAGTCGTACTCGTCGGCCACGGCTCGCATCTCTCGTACCAGCTCCCGCATCTCCGGCCGGTCCTCGGTGTAGAGCCTCTGCTGGCGGAGGGAGGGCGTGTCCCCCTTGCGCCAGCCGGGGTTCGGCGGGTTGTCCCGGAAGGCGTCGTCCTTTATGAGGGCGGCGAGGACGTCGATCCTGAACCCATCCATGCCCCTCTCGAACCAGAAGCGCATCACGTCGGGCATCGCCCCCCGCACGTGTGGATTGTGCCAGTTCAACTCCGGCTGCTTCCTGTGGAACAGGTGCAGGTAGTACTGCCCCGTCTTCACGTCCCGCTCCCAGGCGGGGCCACCGAAGTGACTCTCCCAGTTGTTCGGCGGTCTCCCGTCCGGGCTGCGTCGCGCCAGACGTACCAGTCGCGCTTCGGGTTGTCGCGTGAGGACCGGGACTCCACGAACCAGGGATGCTCGTCGGAGGAGTGATTTGGGACGAAGTCGAGGACGACCTTTAGCCCGAGCCGGTGCGCCTCATCCATCAGCGCATCGAAGTCCTCCAGCGTCCCGACGAGTGGGTGTACATCCTGTAATCGGAGACGTCGTAGCCGAAGTCGGCCATGGGGGAGGGATAGATGGGGGAGAGCCATGCTGCATCGACCCCGATCTCGCGCAGGTACCCTAGCCTTTGGGTTATGCCTCTGAGGTCCCCGACGCCGTCAGCGTCCCAGCCCGCGAAGCTACATGGTAGACCTGATAGAAGACGCCGCGCTGCCACCAGAGGTGAGTACCGGCGATGCTACCTCTCCCTTCGTGGTTTTAGCGCTTCGCCTAGAACTCTATCTCCCTGCCCACGCCCTGCTCCAGTGCCCGATCGTAGACGATACGGGCGACGGCCATGTCTTCGAGGGCGAGGCCCTGGCTGGCGAAGAGGGTTATGTCCTCGGGGCTCGTGCGTCCGGGGACCTGCCCGGCGATGATCTGGCCTAGCTCCCGGACGGCCTCGGGGAGGACGACGCCAGTCTCCACGGCCTGGAGGAGGTTGCCGGCCTCAAGGCCGAGCTCCTCGCGGGAGTCTATTGTGACGAGGCTCGCACGTTTGATGACGTCGCGGTCTATCTCTCGTTTGAACAGGAAGTTCGAGCCGGCGGCGTTGACGTGCGCGCCGGGCTTGAGCCACTCGCCCCGAAGGACGGGCTCCTTCGAGGAGGTCATCGTGACGACTATGTCCTGAGCGGCGGGCTCCTCTGGGAAGTGAGTGGTCTCTACTTCCTGCCCGATCTTCTCGCTCATCTTCTCCGCGAACGCCTTGCGCGACTCCTCGGTGCGGCTGTACACGATGATGCGGTCGAGCTTCTTCGCCGCGGCGATCGCCTCAAGCTGGCTCTCCGCCTGCCAGCCGGCTCCGTAAATACCCAGGGTGCTCGCATCTTCGCGGGCGAGGTACCTGGTTGCGACGCCGCTCGCCGCGCCCGTGCGGAGTTGGCCGAGCTTGTCGGACTGCATGATCGAGAGTAGCTCGCCCGACTCCGGGTCGAAGAGCATCGTGTAGAAGCGGGCGCCGCCCCTGGCGACGGTGTAAGCCTTGAGTCCTAGAGCCCCGATCTCCGGCGCCCCGGCGAACATGACGTTCAGGCCGCTCGTGGGGAGGGCGACGCGGCGGCGGGCGCGGTTCGTGGCGCGACCCTCGGCGTGCTGGCGGAGTATCTCCTCGACGGCGTCGAGGGTGGTGCGCATGTCGAGCAGGCTCTCGACCTCGTTCTCGGTGATGAGCAGGGTCATCTGCCACACTCCTCTCTGCTTGCTAAAATCTCAAGGCTCATGCGGGTTCTCGTTATAGACAACTACGACTCCTTTACCTACAACCTCGTCCAGTACCTTGGGGAGCTTCAGGCCGAGGTCATCGTCCGGCGCAACGACGAGGTCTCGCCGGAGGAGGTGGCCTCGCTCCAACCGGACAGGATAGTCGTCTCGCCCGGTCCTTGCACACCCAACGAGGCCGGCGTCTCTCTGGAGGTGATCGAGAAGGCCCCGCAGGGCGTCCCGGTGCTCGGCGTCTGTCTCGGCCACCAGGCGATAGGCCAGGTCTACGGGGGCAAGGTCGTGCGTGGCGAGCCCGTTCACGGCAAGACCGCGAAGATCCTGCACGACGGCGAGGGTGTCTACAGGGGCCTCCCGCAGGGCTTCGAGGCGACGCGTTACCACTCCCTAGTCATCGAACCGGAGTCCGTGCCCGGGTGCCTCGCGGTCACGAGCCGGACGGAGGACGGTGTGATCATGGGCGTCCGGCACAAGGAGCTCCCCGTGGAGGGCGTCCAGTTCCACCCGGAGAGCATCCTTACCCGCAGCGGGCGGGACCTGCTAAAGAACTTCCTGGGGTTCTAGCTTGCTCCGGGAGACCTTGAGAAAGGCGGCGGCCGGCGAGCCGCTCTCGGCGGGGGAGGCCGAGCGTTCGCTCGAGGAGATCATGGAAGGCACCGTCAACCCGGCGGTGACGGCGGCGCTGCTGACGGCTCTCCGCGTGCGGGGCGAGTCGGTAGGGGAGATAGTCGGCTTCGCCCGCGCCATGCGCCGCTTCGCCGAGAAGGTTAGAGCGCCGGAGGGCGTCGTGGACACCTGTGGCACCGGCGGCGACGCGAAGGGGACGATTAACATCTCCACCGCCGCGGCGTTCGTGGCGCGCGGGGCGGGAGTCATGATCGCGAAGCACGGCAACCGGGCCGCCACGAGCCTGGCGGGTTCGGCCGACGTCCTGGAGGCCCTGGGGGCAGAGATAGGGCTCGGGCCCAAGGAGGTCGGCCGGTGTATAGAGGAGGTCGGCGTGGGCTTCATGTTCGCCCGCACCCACCACCCGGCGATGCGCCACGTCGCCCCCGTGCGGGCCGAGCTTCCGTTCCGGACCGCCTTCAACCTGTTGGGTCCGCTGACCAACCCGGCAGGGGCAAGACGCCAGCTCGTCGGCGTCTTCCACGGTGACTACGTGCGGCCGGTCGCCGACGCGTTAAAGGAGTTAGGCGCCGAGAAGGCGCTCGTCGTACACGGGAAGGATGGCCTGGACGAGATCACCGTGACCGCTCCCACCCTCGCTGCCGAGGTCTCCGCCGGGAACGTTTCGGAGTACGAGATCTCCCCCGAACAGCTCGGCATGACCCGCCACCCACCCGACGGTCTGCTCGGCGGCGACGCTAGCCTTAACGCTCGGGTCCTACGCGACGTGCTCTCCGGCGAAGAGGAAGGCGCGGCCCGAGACGTGATCCTGCTGAACGCCGGCGCCGCGATCTACGTGGCCGACAATGCCCGGACCCTCGAAGAAGGCATTCGTCTCGCCGAAAGATCTATCGAGAGCGGGGCCGCCACCGGAGCTCTCGAAGACTTCGTCCGCGTGACCCGCCGCCTCGCCAGCGTCGGAGGCGCCGTATGACAGAGCGCCGGGGCGAACACCCAACCGTCCTCGACGCTCTCGCCACCACCGCCCTCGCGCGGGCCAAAGAGCTTCGTGGTCACACAGACCTCGACAACCTCTACCAGGAGGCGCTCCTCTTCGAGAAGCGCGACTTCACGGGGGCGCTCGCCTCGCCCGGCCTCTCCGTGATCTCCGAGATAAAGCGCGCCTCCCCCTCCGCCGGCTTCATAAGCGACGCCGATCCCGCCGAGTGGGCCGCCCGCTACGAGGCAGAGAGCGCATCCTGCCTCTCAGTCCTCACCGAGCCCGACCGCTTCAAGGGCTCCCTACAAGACCTCGATGCCGCGCGGGAGCGCGTCACCATACCCGTCCTCCGCAAGGACTTCACAGTGGATGAGGCGCAGGTACTCGAAGCCGGCACGCGCGCCGACGCCGTCCTCCTGATCGCCGCCCTCTTCGAGGCGGGCGCCCTGGCTCGCTTCGTCTCTCTAGCCGTCGAGGTTGGCCTCACCCCGCTCGTCGAGGTTCACGACGAGGCCGAGGCGGACCTGGCGCTAGAGTCCGGCGCGCGAGTCATAGGCGTCAACAACCGCGACCTTCGCGACTTCACCGTCGACCTCGCTACCACCGAGAGGCTCGCCCCCCGGCTCGCCGGTGCTACCCTCGTCGCCGAGAGCGGCGTGAAGAGCGCGGAGGACGCCCGGCGCCTGCGGGACGCCGGGGCGGATGCGGTCCTCGTCGGGGAGGCGGCGATGCGTGACCCGGCACTCGTCGCGAAGCTCTCCGCACTGCCCTGACAAACGCACTAATCGCCACGTTACTCATCGGCGATCCATTGATCGACTGACCTCCAGCGCCCGAGTCTACACCTCGTGGTCCCAAGAAGTTGGACAGAAACAACACGCTCTTGACAGACGGCACGGCAAACGTGTATTATTTATGACTGTATAAACAAATTGGTCATAAAGACAAAAAGAGAGACGATATGCCCAGAGGGTTCTCAGAGCGAGAGAAGGAACGAATCCGGAGTAGGTTGATCGAGCAGGGGAGAGAGTTCTTCACGACCTATGGGATCAAGAAGACAAACGTCGAGGACCTGACCGGGGCAGTCGGTATCTCCAAGGGAGCGTTCTACCTGTTCTACACCTCCAAGGAAGAGTTGTTCTTTGAGATCCTGGGGCAGTGGGAGGACGAGTATCAAGCCGATCTGCTCGGGGCTGCCGTTCAGCAGGGGATGGCGCCCAGGCAGCAGGTTAAGGACTTCCTGAAGATGGCGTTCTCGGTCTGGAGGACGCATCCTTTGTTCACCCATTTCGATCCAGAACAATACGAGCATCTGTTGCGGAAGCTTCCCGAGGAAAAAGTCGAGGTCGCCATGCGCAAAGACGAGGTCTTCATCGGCAAGTTACTGGGGCAGTGGCGCGAGCACGGCGTGACGATAGATTGCGACCCGGATGTTTTCCTGGGCCTGATGCGCGCGCTGTTCTTCATCGGCCTGCACGAACAGGACCTGGGACGGGATACGTACCCGAAGGTCATCGACATCTTCATCGGTTCAATAGTCCAGCGCATTGTCCAGGAATGATCCCCTCGAACGAAAGGATGTGGCTGTGAACACGCCAAAGACCGTCGACGTGCTGATCGTCGGGGCTGGTCCTACCGGCCTGACCCTTGCCTACCAACTGCGGCGGCTGGGGGTGAGCTTCCGGATCATCGACAAGAACCCGGCGCCGTCCACCACCTCGAAGGCCATCGGCCTGCAATACCGCGTATCGGAGGTGTTGACCTGGATGGGCCTGTTCGACCGATTCCTCGCGCGTGGCGTGACGGGAACCGGCGTCAACTTCTACGCGAGCGGCGAGCAAATACTTCATCTGAGCCTGGATCGGCTCCACGGCATGAGCGGCAGTGGCGCGTTCGAGCCGAAGAGCATAGTGGTCCCGCAGAGCGTGACCGAGGCTCTGCTGATCGAGGCGCTTGGCGAGCGCGGTGTCGAGGTGGAGCGTGGCAATACTTTTGTAGAGTTCACACAGGATTACGAACATGTCGTCTCCCGCGTTCGGCGCGCCGATGGCGGCGAGGAGAGGGTCGAGTCGCGGTATCTGGTCAGTTGCGAAGGGCCGCACAGCCTCATCCGCAAGCAGTCCGGGCTCTCGTTCGAGGGCAAGACGTACCCGGTCTCCTACTTCATGGCCGACGTCGAGCTCGACTGGGCGGTCAGCCGCGGCGACGTACACGTCTGGATCCACGAGGACGGCATGTTCTCCGCCATCCCCATGCCGGGGGACCGCAGGTGGAGGTTGTTCGTCGAGTCCGGCAAGGATATCGAGGAGGGCGCGACGGAGGTGACCCTGGATCTGGTCCGGCGTCTGATGGCCGAGCGTACCGGCGACCGCGTCACGCGGGCGAGCAACCCAACGTGGTTATCGGAGTTCAGGATCAGCTGCCGTATGGTGGACCGGTTCAGTAATGGCCGGGTTTTCCTCGCCGGCGACGCGGCCCACATCCACAGCCCGACCGGAGGCCAGGGTATCACGACCGGCGTTGGAGACGCCTACAACCTGGCCTGGAAGCTCGGCATGGTGCTGCGCGGCGCGGCGTCCGCCCCGCTCCTGGCTACCTACACGGAGGAACGGCTGCCGGTGGTCCGCAGCGTGCTCAAGACCACCGACCAGACCGCGAGCATATTCCTGGCGCACAGCCGCCCTCGCCAACTGCTCCGCGACCGCGTCGTCTTGCCCCTCCTGAGAAGCCGGGCGATGCAGAAGCGGCTCACGAGACGCATGTCGCAGCTCGACATCAATTACCGGGGGGCGAGCCTGTCGGTCCACCAGGAGACAGGTCTGCTCAAGCGAGCGCGGGTGCGCGCGGGAGACCGGACGCCCGACGTGGTCTTCCGCGACGCCCGAACCGGTGTCGAGACATCGCTCTTCGCGCTTCTCGGCCGGTCCCGCCCGATCGCGCTGCTCGGCTCAGAAGAGGACTCGCCCGGCACGCGTGATTGGCCGGCCAGGATCGAACGGCTGATGGAGGTGTTCCGCCGGCTCGGCGTCGAGAGCTCCCTGGTTCTGCCGGGATCGGCGCAGTGTCCAGGCGACGGCCTGATCGACGTCTCCGGCGATTTCCACCGACTCTACGGCGTGCGGGGCGAGTTCCTCTACCTCATCCGCCTGGATGGCTACGTAGGGCTGTTCCAAAGACCGATAGACGAGCGCGCGCTGCAAGCCTACATGGCGAAGCTTTTCACAACGGACGCGGTTGACAGCGCCTTCTCCGCGCAAGAGACAAAAAATTCCTGTTGAGGTGGGGCGATAATCGGCAGTGCTGAACGTCACCGTCCTGCCGACGTTTATCGCCGAGAGCAACGTCAAGAGCGTGAAGGACGCCCGTCATCTGCGGGATGCTGGGGCAGATGCGGTGCTCATGTCTAGCGGCGGCTTGCCATTGCCGCCACCTTCAGGTTCGGTCGGTCGCTGGCGCTGTTCGTCGCGGTGGAGGTAGTGCTGCTCTTCTGGATCAGGGATAGCCTGCTCCTTAACGTCCTGGCTTTGACCTACCCGATAGAATGGATACAGTAGTGGCAGGGAGGCTATTAGCATCCGTTGAGCTGCCTCGTAATTCCTCGTGTCTGTTCTGCGTTCGTTGCAAAGCACTCTACGGTAGGATGGCGTAATGACCGGTGACTTCTTAGGGTACATGAGGATGGCTATCGACCAGGGCAAGCGCTCAAAGGCGGAAGATAACAGACCCCATCCGAAGGTTGGTGCTGCAATAGTCAAGGATGGGAAAGTCCTCGGTTCAGCGT
Source organism: Rubrobacter sp. (assembly GCA_016781885.1). Classification (GTDB taxonomy): domain Bacteria; phylum Actinomycetota; class Rubrobacteria; order Rubrobacterales; family Rubrobacteraceae; genus Rubrobacter_F. Next base: position 6,758 of record JADDPM010000016.1, on the reverse strand, counting down.
ATAGAGGGGAGCAAGGGAGCGGAGACCACGCCGAATATACGCTTTTTGAGAAGAAGCTACCGGATGTTTCTCTAAGAGGCGCTACTCTGTTTACAACACTGGAGCCATGCACTTCTCGCAAAACGCATAAGCCATGTTCTGACTGGATAATCGAAAAAGGGGTAGCTAAGGTCGTGATCGGCATGCTCGACCCCGACCCACGTATACATGGTCAAGGAGCTTCCAAACTTAAGGAATATAGTATCTATGTAGGCTACTTTCCGCTACACCTGCGAGAAGAGATAGAAGCCGATAACCAGGAGTTTATCTTGCAGTTTCGAGCAAACCCAAAAGCCGAAGGCGAAGCCCGCTTCGATTACACTAACAACAACGGGCGGTTCACCATCGGCAGTGGTGAGCACCTCTTTGAGACAATGTGGACTAAAGCTAGCGACGTTTCGATCCACGTTTACAACGATCCGCCGAGCATAGAAGGAGTAGCGATTGCGCTGGATGTCAAAGCGCTCTCCGACATTAGCGATGCTAGTATCTATGATATGTCGTCGCGTGCCCGAACGGTTCAAGAAAGCCAGTTTGTAATACTGAAGAACGTAAATGGCTACTTCGCGGCCATTCATGTCATGGATATCAAAGATCGAACCCGTTCCGATAGCCAAGATGAGTTGATCTTCAGATATTGGGTTCTAACCGACAAGAGCCATGACTTCTCGTCTTTAGATTAGATGCGGGGCCGGGAAAGCCCGGTCGGGCCAGAGAGCCGGATGAGTTCAGCTCGAGATATCATCCCTCTCCGCCAGTAGCTCCCGGATCTCCTCTTCGTTCTCTTCGTATGCGCCCTCGCCGAAGTGTTGGTAGCGGACGAAGCCGTCCGCGTCGATGAGGTAGCGGGCGGGCCAGTAGCGGTTGTCGTAGGCGTCCCAGGTCGCGCTGTCGTTGTCGAGGACCACCGGGTACTCGATGCCCGCCTCTCCGACGGCCCTTTCGACGCTGGCGGGGTCCTTCTCGAACTCGAACTCCGGCCTGTGGACGCCGATGATGAGCAGCCCATCGTCCTCGTACTCTTCGTGCCACTCGTTGAGGTACGGCTGGACGTTCTGGCAGTTGACGCAAGTGTAGGTCCAGAACTCGAGCAGCACTACCTTCTCGCCGAGGTTCTCACCGAGGGAGGTACCTTCCGTGTTGATGAAGCCGGTCGGGGCGACGATCTCCTTCGCCCGCGTGAACTCGGCTTCTTTGCGCGAGATCCGCTCCTCTGCACTTTCGCGTTCCGTTCCTCCTGCTGCCGCCTCGTTCTCGGTCGGCGGTGTTGGCTCGGAGGTCATTTCGACGGGCGGGACCGACTGGGCTTGTGTGTCGCCCGGACCGGTTCTGTTGAACCGGAGCTCGACGAAGATGATGGCACCGACGATGAACAGGAGCGTGAGCATGAGCAGTACGGGCTTGGGCGCCAGGGACCTCATAGGAGTACCTCGTTCAGTAGCTGGAAGTTGGTGAGCAAGGCGAGCTTGCCGGTGAAGACGAGCACGCCCATACCGATGAGTACGAAGCCGAACGCTACGTGGATGTATCGCGTGCTCTTGCGGTGTTTCTTGATAAGCGCGAACGCCCGGGCGGGGAAGAGACCGACGATCAGGAACGGCGCGCCGAGCCCGAACGCATACGCGAGCAAGAGGGGGAACGCCGACGTCGGTTGGGTGGCCGCGAGCGCGAGCGTGCTACCGAGGATCGGGCCTACGCACGGGGTCCACGCGACCGCGAAGGACGCTCCGAACAGTACGGGGGCGAGACGCCCCGGTCGCGCCTCCGCCCTTACCGAATACTCCCGGTCGAGGACGGGCAGCCGGAGCAGGCCGGTGAGGTGCAGCCCGAGGAGGATTACGACCGTCCCGGCCAGACGCGAGAGCCACGTCAGGACCTCCGTCGCCGCCCCTTGCAGCAACGCGTTGAGCGCCACGCCGAGAGCGGCGAACACTACCGAGAACCCGGCCACGAACAGGACGGTGTTCAGGAGCACGTCCCTCCGCTTCGGCTCGGAGGACTTTAGCGAGGAGCCCGCGAGCTGCGCGAAGAAGGCCGGAATTACCGGGAGCATGCACGGCGAGAGAAACGATATAACTCCGGCGGCGAGCGCGAGGACGAGGGGCGGTTCGAGCATACGCTCACCTTAGCACGGCGCCGGTCCCGGGAGGTTAACGATTCCTTAAATAAGGAGTAAACTTCTACCTATGGTCTACGCGAAGGTATGCGGCATTACCACCCCTAAAGACGGATCGTTCGCGGCGGAGTCCGGCGCGGACGCCATCGGTCTCGTCTTCGCCGAGAGCCCGCGCAGGATCAGCGTCGAGGAGGCGCGGGAGATAACGGCCACGCTCCCCGACGGCATCCTCAAGGTCGGGGTGTTCGTGGACGCGGAGCCTGCTGAGGTTCTGCGTATCGCCCGCGAGGTCGGGCTGGACTACGCCCAGCTGCACGGCGACGAGAGCCCCAAGGACGTGGACGCCGTGCGCGAGGGTGGGCTGAAGGTTATGAAGGCGCTGCGAGTGCGGCGCGCGGACTCTCTGGCGGCGATGGACGCCTATGAAGCGGACCTCTTTCTGCTCGACGCGTGGAGCGAGAAGGCGCGGGGAGGAACGGGAGAGAGGTTCGATTGGGGGCTGGCGAAATCGCTCAAGGGGCGTGGTAACATCGTCGTCTCCGGGGGGCTTGGACCGGAGAACGTGCGGGAGGCGGTCCGTCTGTTCGAGCCGTACGGGGTGGACGCTTCCAGCTCCCTCGAAGACGCGCCCGGGAAGAAGAACGACGAGCGGGTTCGGAGGTTTGTGAGTGCAGCAAAAGAGTGAGACTGGATACTTCGGACCCTTCGGCGGGCGCTACGTGCCGGAGACGCTCATACACGCCCTCGAAGAGCTAGAAGAAGCCTACGAGCGGTACAGGGACGACCCGGAGTTCGTCGAGGAGCTAAACGCCCTCGCCAGAGACTTCGTCGGGAGGCCGACGCCGCTGATGTTCGCCGAGAGGCTAACCCACGAGTGGGGCGGGGCGAACGTGTGGTTCAAGCGCGAGGACCTGGCGCACACGGGGGCGCACAAGATCAACAACGCCCTCGGCCAGATGCTGCTCGCCGAGCGGATGGGCAAGGAGCGCATCATCGCGGAGACCGGCGCGGGGCAGCACGGCGTCGCCACGGCGACCGTCGCCGCCCTCTACGGCCGGGAGTGCGTCGTGTACATGGGCGAGGAGGATACCCGTCGCCAGGCGCCGAACGTGCTGAGGATGAAGCTTCTGGGGGCGGAGGTGCGGCCCGTGACCACGGGTTCCGGGACCCTGAAGGCGGCGCTCAACGAGGCGATCCGGGACTGGGTCACGAACGTGGAGAACACGCACTACATTATCGGGACCGTGGCGGGGCCGGCGCCCTACCCGCGCATCGTGCGCGACTTCCAGGCCGTCATCGGGCGCGAGCTTGAGTTCCAGGCCCGCGAGCGTTTCGGCCGCGACCCGGACGCAATCGTCGCCTGCGTGGGTGGCGGCTCGAACGCCATCGGGGTCTTTCACCCGTTCGTCGGGCGCGGAGACGTCCGGCTCGTCGGCGTCGAGGCGGCCGGCAGGGGGCTTGAAACGGGTGAGCACGGGGCCTCACTCACGGGTGGGGAGCCCGGGGTGTTGCACGGCAGCATGAGCTACGTTTTGCAGACGGAAGACGGCCAGATCCGGGAGGCCCACTCGATCTCCGCCGGCCTTGACTATCCGTCCGTCGGACCGGAGCACGCCTATCTCAAGGACGAGGGGCTCGTCGAGTACGCGAGCGTCACCGACGAGGCGGCGCTGGAGGCGTTCGTGGCGACCTCGCGCCTTGAAGGCATCATCCCGGCCCTTGAGACATCACATGCGATCTCGCACGCGGCGCAAGTAGCCCGGGAGCTCGGGCCGGACAAAAACGTGGTCATCAACCTCTCCGGCCGCGGCGATAAGGATATAGGCGTCGTGGCGGACGCCATTGGCGTGGACGCCCACGAAGCAGAGGTCGCGTCCGGTGACGCATAGAGGAAGCGGCGGCGAGAGGCTGAGGGCTGCCTTCTCCGACGGACGGGTCGCGCTCATGCCTTACCTGACGGCGGGGTTCCCGACGCTCGATGGGGCGCGCGAGGTGGGGGAGGCGTACGTTGCGGCGGGGGCGGACGTGATCGAGATAGGCGTGCCCTTCTCTGACCCTCTGGCGGACGGCCCGACCATCCAGGACACCACCACCCGGGCATTAGAGAACGGCGCGGACCTCGATTACTGTCTGGAACTGGCCTCGGGTTTCGCCGACCGGGTGCCTGTGGTGTTCCTCGTGTACTACAACGTCATCTTCGCGCGCGGGATCGAAGGCTTTTTGGAGTCTGCGGCCGGGGCAGGGGTGTCAGGGCTCGTGATCCCGGACCTCCCGGTGGACGAGGCGGTTGACTTCCGCAAGATGGCCGCACAGAGAGGGGTGGCGATCTGCCCGCTCGCCGCGCCCACCACGGACGATGCTCGCCTGGACCGCATCGCCGAGGCCTCCTCTGGTTTCGTGTACTGCGTCTCGGTCGCGGGCGTGACGGGGGCGCGGGAGAAGCTGCCGCCAGGGTCTATAGAGCTCCTGAGAAGGGTGCGGGCGATGGCCTCGGCACCGGTAGCTCTGGGTTTTGGCATCTCTTCTGCGGAGGCGGCGGTGGAGGCTGCGTCGGAGGCGGACGGCGTCATAATCGGGAGCAAGCTGATGCAGATCGTCGCCGAGAAGGGACCCGAGGGGGCCGCGCGTTGGCTGCGCGGGGTGCGCGAGGCGCTCGATAGCGAGGCCTGGACGAAGGTGGGGGGCAGGAATTAGGAACTGGCTCCACAAGCGGCGGGAGTACGCGCGGACCGTCCCGGAGACGGAGAGCGGTCTCGGCTCCATAGACGGCGTCTTCACCAAGTGCGAGGCTTGCGGGGAGCCGATCTACGAGAAGGACCTCGCGGCCCGGTTCAACGTCTGCCCGCATTGCGAGTTTCACTACCCGCTCGCCGCCCCCGGACGCATCCGCCTGCTCGTCGACAAGGGCAGCTTCGAGGAGAGGGACGCAGGGATGACCGCCGGAGACCCTCTGGGCTTCGAGGGCTACGCGGAGAAGCTGGAGAGCGCGCGCAAGAAGACCGGCCTCGACGACGCGGTGTTGAGCGGGGTCGCGAGGATCGGGGGCCGTCGGGTCGCGCTCGCCGCGATGGATTTCCGATTCATCGGGGGGAGCATGGGGAGCGTGGTGGGAGAGAGGATCGCCCGCACTATAGAGATCGCCCACGACGAGGGTCTGCCGCTAATAACGGTCTCCGCCTCGGGGGGAGCGCGGATGTACGAGGGCATCTACTCCCTCATGCAGATGGCGAAGACGAGCGTGGCCCTCTCGCGCTACATGACTGGCTCGTGGCCCTACGTCTCGGTTTTGACAGATCCTACCTTCGGGGGGGTGACGGCCTCGTTCGCGACCTCCGCGGACGTGGTTATCGCCGAGCCGAAGGCCCGGATAGGGTTCGCTGGGGCGAGGGTGATCGAGCAGACGACCAAGGAGCGGCTGCCGGAGGGCTTCCAGACGGCCGAGTTCCAGCGCGAGCACGGCCTCGTGGACCGCATCGTGCATCGTCTGGCGCTCAAGGAGGATCTGGAGCGGTTCCTGGGGTTCCTGGCGTGAGGCACCTCGAATGATCCTGGAGTTCGAGAAGCCGATCAAGGAATTAGAGGCGCGGATCGCCGGACTGCACAGGTTCGCCGGCTCGAACGAGGGTTTGCAGGGGGAGATCTCACGCCTCGAAGAGGCCCTCGACGCGGCGAAGAAGCGTATCTACGCGAACCTGACCCCCTACCAGCGCGTCCAGGTCGCCCGCCACTCTGACCGCCCTAACTTTCGCTCCTACCGCGACGCCATGGCGGACGACTTCTACGAGCTCTCGGGCGACCACCTCGGCGCGGACGATCCGGCGGTGCGCGGGGGCCTCGCGAGGATAGGCCCGCACTCCATAATGCTCTTGGGTCACGACAAGGGCGACGAGGTCAACAGCCGCGTGGCGAGCAACTTCGGCATGGCCCATCCGGAGGGCTACCGCAAGGCCGGACGGCTCTACGGGTTGGCCGAGAGGTTCGGGACGCCGATAGTAGCGCTCGTGGACACGCCTGGGGCATTCGCCGGGCGCGAGGCCGAGGAGCGGGGACAGGCGTGGGCCATCGCCGCGGACCTCATGGCGCTCGCGCGCGTGCCGGTGCCGGTCGTGGGGGTGGTCATCGGCGAGGGTGGCTCTGGCGGCGCTCTCGCGATGTGCGTCGCCGACCACGTCGTGATGCTAGAGAACTCCTACCTCTCGGTCATAGCGCCCGAGGCGTGCGCCGCCATAATCTTCCGCGACCCGGAGCGCTCCGCCGAGGCCGCCGAGGCGATGAAGCTCACCGCCGGGGATTTGATGGCGCACGGGATCATAGACGAGGTCCTGCCCGAACCTCTAGGCGGCGCACACAACGAGCCCGGTGCCACCGTAGAGGCCGTAACTCACGCTGTGGAGGGCGCCCTCGCGAGGCTCTCGAAGCTCGGGCCCGAGGCTTTGGTCAAGAGCCGCTACGAGCGCTACCGAAGGATAGGGACGCACCTCGCCAAAGGGGAAGCGGCGGAGATTCTTTAGCCGTAACGGGCGGGAGCCAACAGGCGAAGTGACGCGGCGAGTTTGTTTAAGCTTAGAGGCCGCGCGGATAGGAGAGCATGGCCTTCGTAGAA